>JAZGEB010000387.1:0-3067 GCA_036478515.1 Parvularculaceae bacterium
TCAAAGCGGGCATGAATATGGGCATCGTCAATGCCGGGCAGTTGGCGATCTATGATGACATTCCCAAAGAGCTTCGCGATCCAGTTGAAGACGTCATTTTGAACCGGACGCCGGATGGTACTGACAACCTGCTGGAAATTGCCGAGAAGTATCGCTCGCAAAAGGGAGAGAAAAGACAAGAAAACTTAGAGTGGCGCGAGCAACCGGTTGAAAAGAGGCTTGAATATGCGCTGGTCAAAGGCATCAATAAATGGGTTGTCGAAGATACCGAAGAAGCGCGGTTAAAATTAGGCCGTCCGTTACACGTCATTGAAGGTCCGCTCATGTCGGGGATGAATGTGGTTGGGGATTTATTTGGCGATGGCAAAATGTTCCTGCCCCAAGTGGTTAAATCTGCGCGAGTGATGAAGCAGGCGGTCGCGCATTTAACGCCGTTTATGGAACAAGAAAAGAAAGAGCAGGGGCTGGAGCAAGGTCAAGCAGCAGGTAAAATCTTGATGGCAACGGTTAAAGGAGACGTCCATGACATTGGCAAAAATATTGTCGGCGTGGTTCTTCAGTGTAACAATTATGAAGTTATTGATCTCGGGGTGATGGTTCCGACTGCCAAGATATTACAAGAAGCAAAAGACCATCAAGTCGATATCATCGGGTTGTCTGGTTTAATCACCCCAAGCCTCGATGAAATGCAACATGTCGCGGCAGAAATGTCCCGGCTAGAGCTCGATTTGCCGCTGCTGATTGGCGGGGCAACAACCAGTCGCGCCCATACAGCGGTAAAAATAAACCCCAAATATGACAAGGGCGTTGTTTATGTCACCGATGCCAGTCGCGCGGTTGGGGTGGTTGGCGATTTGTTATCTAAGGAACGAAAAGGCCCTTATTTGACTAATCTGGCAACGGATTACGAAAAAATCAGAGCCTCTTATTTGAACAAGCAAAAAACAGATGACCGTGTGCCGATTATCAAGGCGCGGCAAAATTCTGTCGGCCTGGACTGGTCGAGCTACACACCACCAGCACCAAGTTTCATTGGTACCAAAAGCTTTGATGATTATGACCTTGGCACTTTAGTACCCTATATTGATTGGTCGCCATTTTTTGCGACATGGGAATTAGCCGGTCGCTATCCGGCAATCCTTAAAGATAAAGTTGTTGGCGAGGCGGCACGGCCCTTATTTGATGATGCGCAAGTGATGCTGGAAAAAATCGTCAAGGAAAAATGGTTCAAGGCCAGCGGCGTGATTGGGTTCTGGCCAGCGACCACTATTGATGATGACATTCAGCTCTACACAGATGAAACGCGCATGACGGCAACCGGGCAGTTTTTCGGTCTCCGCCAGCAAATGACGAAGAAATCTGGTCAACCAAATTATTGTTTAAGCGATTATATCGCGCCAAAATCCGCCGGCAAGAAAGACTGGCTTGGCGGCTTTGCGGTGACAACCGGCCACGGCGAAGGCGAGGTCACCAAGCGATTTGAACGCGAGGCGGATAATTATTCTGCGATTATGGCCAGCGCCTTGGCTGACCGACTGGCAGAAGCGTTTGCCGAACATTTGCATGAAAGAGTGCGCCGTGAATTTTGGGGCTATGCAGCAGAGGAGGGGTTTTCCAAGCAAGATCTCATTGCAGAAAAATATGCTGGCATTCGCCCCGCGCCGGGCTATCCAGCCCAACCAGACCACACCGAAAAAGCGCTTCTGTTCAAGTTATTACAGGCCGAACGCCAAGCGGGAATTAAGCTCACCGAAAGCTATGCGATGATGCCCGGCGCTGCCGTTTCGGGCTTGTATTTCTCCCACCCGGACAGCGTCTATTTTGGCGTTGGCAAAATCGGCCGCGATCAGGTTAAAGAATACGCCGCCCGAAAGGGAATGGAAATGGCTGAAGCCGAACGCTGGCTCTCGCCGATTTTGGGCTATGCTTCGTAGCCGGATTGAACCATCACTTCCCGCGACATAAAACCGTCATCCCGAACTTGTGTCGGGATGACGGGAATTGGTTTTGAGTGATTTGCTTTTGAGCGGGAGTATCGACCCCTCACCCAAATTTTAAGAAAAATTTGTGCCTCTCCCAAGGGAGAGGAAAAGAACGGTGCTTGTAATAATTGCCTCTCCTTTGGGAGAGGCCAGCGAGCTCTTGCGAGCGGGTGAGGAGTCTAAAAAAAGTCATTCCGCACCGTCGCTCCCCGCCCCAATACCGTCATCCCGAACTCGGTTCGGGATCTCGTGAGGCAAGATCGCGCGCAACTTTTAGGGATCCCGAACCGAGTTCACCGATGACGGTGCTGGTTTACTTTTCTGCTGTCGCTCTTAGTTGCATTGCATAATCGATGACATGGAAAATGTAATTTTGCTCGACCACGCCCGAGAATAGAAACGCTTGCGGGCCGCTGGCAAAAATTTGCACGTCTTGACCGCCATGGGTTTCTGACCCCATCGGGATCAAAGCCTGCTGCTGATAATCAAGCTCATTGGTTTGTTTGACGGTTAGGGTAGGGCGCGATGCACTGGTGTGATCATCTGAATAGACCGAGCCCGGACCATTTGCATATGACAGCGTGGTATAGGGTTTTTTGTCCGCAGCCAGAGCATTGTTCTCTTCCGGTGCGCCATTCGACCGGCTGACACTGCGAACCAGGCCGAGGATCGGGTTGCCGCGCTGTGGGTAGCCTTGAATGGCCATGGTGTGACCATGGTCGGCAGTGACTATGATCAGGGTGTCGCGATCATTGGTCATGGTTTTTGCCATCGCCACCGCTTCATCAAAGGCTTGCACGTCGCGCAGGGCTCGTGCCGCATTGCCGCGGTGATGGGCATGGTCGATGCGACCCGCTTCAACCATCAGGACATAGCCATTTGGCTGGCGCTGCAAAGTCCCAAGCGCTTTGCGCGTCATTTCTGCAAGGGAGGGTTCCCCAGCTCTATCGCCGAGCCGGTCAGCTTCATATTGCATATGGCTGGGCTCAAACAGACCAAGGAGCTTTGTCCCGGGTTTGGCGGTGAGAAAGTCTTCCCGGTTCCAGACATATTTATGCTTGCCAGATCGCAGGGCCCATTCGGTG
>JAZGEB010000388.1:0-6176 GCA_036478515.1 Parvularculaceae bacterium
GGGCCCGTTGCGAACACTGGGAAAGGGTTGCCAGCCGGCGGGGGTGAGTTTTTGTAACGGCTCGAAGTTGCGTTTGTAATCCATCTTCGGGCTGCCTTGGACCCAATAGCCAAGATAGACGTAAGGCAGATTTAACTGCGCCGCAAACGCGATGTGGTCCTGGATCATATAGGTGCCAAGCGATAGCTTCTCTGCTTCTGGCTCAAAAAATGAGTAGACCATCGAGAAGCCGTCTTGCAACCGGTCTGACAAAGCGCAGCCGAGGAGCTGGGCTTTATCCGTATCATGATCAGCCCAATATTCGATTAGCATCGTATCGACAGCCGTTTGCTCGACCATGGCGGTGTAGTCGAGCACTGTCATATCGGCCATGCCGCCGCCAGCATGACGGGCGTCGAGATAGCCGCGCAGGACAGAAAATTGCGTCGCTGTCGCTTTGGGCGCGCGCACCACCCGGCTGACATGGGCATTGCGCTTGGTGATCCGCCGGGCGGAGCGCGAGGCGACATATTTTTCGACCTCAACGCGCACCGGCGTACAGGCTTTGCAGGCATCGCAGGCTGGAACATAGACAATATTTTGGGAGCGACGAAATCCGCGCTGGGTCAAGTCAGAGTTGGTCTGCGGCGCATCGGCGCCAGACAGGAACGAGAATATCTTGCGCTCCTGCTGGCCCGGAAGATAGGGGCAGGGGGCCGGGGCGGTGAGATAAAAGTCGTTTTTTAAATTGCCAAAAGGTTGTGTCACTAATTGCCTTACTTATACGACTTCGAGACTTACAAAAAACCAATACTACCAGTCTCGAGGCGAGAAGCAAATCAGCGCTCCAGCCTGATAAAACATATATGGCAACAGCTAAGCCTTATGCCATGCAAAAGGTGTAGGCATCGTTTATAACAGACCAATGCTGGTGAAATATATCGGGGCGATGATGGTGTAGACGATCCACATCAGAATGATCAGCGGGATGCCGATAATGATAAAATCCTTGAACTTGTAATGCCCCGGCGCCATCACCAGCAGGTTGGTCTGATAGCCGATGGGCGTTGCGAAAGAGCAATTGGCGCCAAAGATCACGGTCATCACCAGCACCATCGGGTCGATGCCAATCTGGCTGGCGGCGCTGATCGCCACGGGGGTGAACAAGACGGCTGTGGCGTTATTGGACAGAACATTGGTGGTGATCGCGGTAATGATGAACAATACCGACATGATCTTCACCGGGCTGCCGCTTTGCGACAGGCCAACAAAAGCGCCAGCAATATATTCTGCGCCGCCGGTTTTTTCCAGCGCTAGTCCCATGGCCAAGGCCGAGCCGATCAACAAGAAGATGCGCAAATCAACCGCTCTTGAGGCTTGGCGTATATTGAGGCAACCGGTGGCGACCATCAACGTAGCTCCGGCAATGGCCGAGACCGCAATCGGCAATAGACCAAGGGCGGCGGTGCCAACGACGATGGCAAAAATGAGCGCGGCGCGGCTCGACTTGGCAGCGTCCGGCAAAACGGCCATCGAATATTCGAGGATCACAATGTCGCGGTCAGAGCGTAAAGACCGAATATCGGTTCGGTCACCCAGGATCAACAAGACATCGCCCGCTTCGAGCCGGATTGAACTCATATCCGCACGGATCATCTTCGAGCGTCGCTGGATGCCGACAATGACGCAATTGGTTTGGTAGCGAAAGCCAATTTGCGAGATTGAGCGACCAATGATCCGCGAGCCGGGCGCAACAATCGCCTCGACCATGGTCAATTCGCCAGAGGCTTCAGTGTCGTCGCGAATATCCACTTCCGAAAGCACACCAGCGAGAATGTCTGGCTTCGAGCGCAATAAATTGGTCAGGGCTTTTCTGGTTGTGGCGACGATGATGGTGTCATGTAGGCGAAACGTAATGTCGTCAAACGGTGGCAGGAACGCGTCCTCCTTGCGCTGGACCATGCGCACTGTCATGTCTGGCAAGTCCGGAAACAGCCCGGCAGTTGCGCCCTGGCCGATCATCGGATGGCCCCTTGTCAGCTCAATCTGGGCAATAAATTGTTTGCCTTGGGCCGATGAAGATTTCAGGGTCTCGCCTTCGCGACTCGGCAATAGCCATTTACTGCTCAGCGTGATGAAGGTGATCCCCACGGCCGCCAGCACCAGCCCGATTGGGGCGAGCGCGAAGAAGTCAATTTTCATACCCGTCTGGGATTCAAAGGCATCGACGGCGAGCAGGTTGGTTGAGGAGCCGATCACCGTGGTCATGCCGCCAAAGATTGAGACGAAGGAAAGCGGCATCATGAATTTTGACGCCGGCACTTTCGATTGGCTGGCAATCGCGGCCATGATCGGGATGAACATCACCACCACCGGCGTATTGTTCAAAAATGCACTCACCACCATGACGAAGACAAAAATCAGCATCATCACCGGCAGCGGGTATTTGCCATGGGTCTTGACCAGAAACCTTGTTGGATAATCCAATGCTGCTGACTGGAACATGCCTTGACCGATGATCATCAGCCCCATGATTGCAAAAAGGGCCGGGCTGGCAAACCCGCGCAAGAGCGCCCCAGCATCGAGGGCATTTTTTGCGGTCTGCTCCTCGGGCACCGGCGCAATTTGAAAGAGCACAAGTAAGGCTACCAGCACCGCCGCGGACACCAGTTCCATGGACAGGCGGTCAAGGCTGTAGAGGACAATCGCCACGGCGATGATCGCCAAGGTCGTCCACATCTGCCACTCTGCAAAAAAAGCTTCAAGCATGAGAGTAAGAGTGGCTTGGTTTGGGCGGATATTCCAGTGCTTTTGTCAGGGGGCGGGCGATGAAGTGGCTAGTTTGTCATTGTTAGCTAGGAGGGCGCAATAAACGTCACCAAGGGGTAGTATCTCAGTTTGAATTATCTTTTTTCTTCTTTTTGTAAGTCTTTGGTCGTCCCGACTTCGGGGTACAAGCATCAATCAATTTCACAATATCTTCCATTTCCAGCAATTCATCTGTGATACCTACAGCATAGCTGGCGTGACCTTCAACGTCTTGTGGATCCGCACGAAATTATAAAACGTTGTGTAGAGGTCAATCGTTTGGACGTGGTTTTCAAATTTCTTTGAAAATGCATTTGTCAGGCGGGTAAAGCGGCGGTTGTGCATTCGTAGCGACAAGTTTGAATGCTCAATATATGAGGTTGAGGTTTTCTTGTCATCTGGTTCACCTTCCCCGCCCTTACGCCCCACGGCTTGAGCGGCGGGGGCTTTACTTGACTTGCCATAAAATTCTTCTCGGCTTCACCCGTAGCGATCTGCATCGGCGTTGTCGACCACATTAGTGGGGCGTTTTTGTCCTTTTGGTCCTTTAGGCATCAGTAATACCGATTGAGAATAAACCCGCGATTCCGTGCTTTGCTGACAAATCCAAAAGTAGCGCCATCGCTTCTTTTTAATTATCAATAGGAGCACCATCTAGAAACGTGGTAGTTTAGTCGCTAGCATAAACGCCAGTTACATCATATTTTCCGTTGCTTGATTTTTGAATCACAGGTGGTCAATGTCGGTGGGTTAAATGTTGAAACGGGTATTGGTGGTATGACCATTATGGCGACTAGTATAGAATTTGAGGTAAGGTGCCATGGTAATCACCACTTTATGATGTTTGCTTTCAAACTAATTGTTCTTTCGCAGACAAAAAAGGGACGATGGCCGGAATTTGAACTTTCTAACCTAATTAGTAAGTCGAGGTTTTGCCGATGTTATCTATCCCAATGAGAGCCCGAAAACTTTGAATCGATGAATCACTTTCACCCAAATTGGAAGTGATATCGGTTTGAATGACCTGCCTGCTCTGATGATCTGTGATACGGCTTTCACGTTTCGAGACGTGTTTAACAATCAAATCACTGCAAGCTTTAGGATGCTAGCGAATTTCCACGATTCGACTGAGGACGGGCCCAATAGACAGCATACTAGTGACATTTCGGTTTCTAAGTGGATCCCAATTCAGGTAACTAGCCACAAAAGAAACTAAACGAGCTAACCACTTCATACATTACCTCCCAACTGGAAGTAGTTTGGGATGACATAAGTTGATCTAAGGCCTATTGCAGCTTGGTAGACGAACGAAACTTGATACGATGAGAGCCGGAAGAGAGGGAAATAGGAGATCGTTATAAGTTGATAGCGCGACCCCTCACCCAAATTTTAAGAAAAATTTGTGCCTCTCCCAAGGGAGAGGAAAGATTGCCTCTCCCTTGGGAGAGGCCAGCGAAGCGCTTCGCGAGCGGGTGAGGGGTCGATAGACCAGCTTTGAAAAGCCTTTTTAGACTTCGAAATATTCGCCGGTTGGCTCTGGCAGGCTGAGGCGATAATCGAGATAGCCTTCGGCAATTTCCATGAAAGTTTCGAGTTGATTTTCCAAGAAATGATCGCCGCCGGGGACTTCCGCATATTCGACTTTGCGGCCCTTTTGGGTGCGGGTTTTTTCAACCATATCTTTGGTTTCCGCCGCAGGACAAATCCGGTCTTCCGAGCCGTGGATTACGAGGCCGGATGAAGGACAAGGGGCAAGGAAGGTAAAGTCATAAATATTCGCTGCTGCTGACGCCGACAAGAAGCCGACAATTTCAGGGCGTCGCATCAATAATTGCATGCCGATCCACGAGCCAAAGGAAAGCCCCGCGACCCAGACGAAAGGCGCGTTCGGGTTCATCGATTGCAAATAGTCGAGCGCCGTCGCAGCATCTGATAGCTCGCCTTGGCCTTGATCATATTCGCCTTGGCTTTTGCCGACACCGCGAAAATTAAATCGCATCACGCCAAACCCACGTCGCGCAAACATGTGGTACATATCGTAGCACAGCTTGTTATTCATGGTCCCGCCAAATTGCGGATGGGGGTGCAATATCAAAGCGATTGGCGCATTCTCGCTTTTGCCTTTTTGGTAGCGGCCTTCAAGGCGGCCTTCTGGTCCCGCAAAAATAATTTCTGGCATTAAAGTCTCTTTTCTAGATCGATTGGTTGTTTGACCGGATGTGGGGGGTGACGGGTAAAAATAAAGGGCGGGAGCGCCCATTTAATCTTGACCAAATAAGTCGGGTTTCCTACATTTGGGGGGCAGAACAACTGGTTTGAAGGTCGCTATAGCGACTTTCTTTTGCAATTGCCAGAAAATGCGACACTCAAGGGTTTGTCTCTTGAAACAAGGCAAAATATGAAACTCACTGCCAAAGCCCGTTATGCTGTCACAGCGATGGCTGATATCGCCGCCTTTGGGGCTGGCGCGCCGGTCTCTTTGGCTGAAATATCTGAGCGGCAGGTGATTTCGCGCTCTTTCCTCGAGCAATTATTTCGCCAATTGCGGCTGGCTGATTTGGTCACCAGCCATCGCGGGGCAACCGGCGGGTATCAATTGGCCCATGGCGCAGATGACATCAAGATCGCGCAAATTGTCACCGCCGTTGATGAACCATTGCGCACCACCGCATGCATTCCGGGGCAAGTCATCGGCTGTCGCGGCACCACGGCCCGCTGCCTGACCCATGATTTATGGTATGATCTTGGGGTTCATATTGAAGATTATCTTGGCTCGATCACGCTAGCTGATGTGATTGCCAAGCAACCTGCCGCCGATATACGTCGAAAAGAGGTGCGGCTATGAAACGGGTCTATCTCGATTATAATGCGACTTGTCCGTTGGGGCATGAAGCCCGTTCGGCGATGATCGCGGCAATGGACAAATTTGCTTCTGGGGCAAACCCGTCATCGGTCCATGCAGAGGGTCGCGCGGCAAAAGCGGTCGTCGAACAGGCGCGCAGGCAAATCAGTACCCTGACGAGGTGCGATCCGACCGGCATTGTCTTTACCAGTGGCGGAACGGAGGCGATCAATATGGCGCTTTGCGGCATGGCGCGGCGCGAAAATGACCCGGTGCGGCAAATATTCATTACCACTATCGAGCACAGCGCGGTGCGCGAAACTGCTCTGGCCTTGGCCGAAGCGGGGCTGGTCCAGGTCGAGACATTGCCGGTGACCAGCGACGGCGTGGTTGATATCGATGCGGCTAAGCTCGCATTTGCAACGGCGAACAAACCATTCCTTGCTTGCATCATACTGGCCAATAATGAAACCGGGGTGATCCAACCTGTCGCGCAATTACGCTCTGACATTTTTGCCCATGGCGGTTTTTTGTTTGTTGATGGGGT
>JAZGEB010000389.1:0-4008 GCA_036478515.1 Parvularculaceae bacterium
ACATCGAGAATGGGCATGCCGTAGATGGCAGAAGTTTTGTCGGTTTTTGCCGCCGGATTGGTGACATCATTCGCGCCAATCACAAAAGCAACATCGGCGGTTGAAAATTCCGAATTGATATCTTCCAGCTCAAACACTTCATCATAAGGCACATTGGCTTCCGCCAGTAGCACATTCATATGTCCCGGCATTCGGCCGGCCACCGGATGAATTGCATATTTGACATCAACCCCTTCGGCTTTCAACCGGTCCCCCATCTCGCGCAGCGCATGCTGAGCTTGCGCCACCGCCATGCCATAGCCCGGCACGATGATCACCTTGCCGGCATTTTTCATGATGAAAGCAGCATCATCCGCCGAGCCTTTTTTGACCGGTCGGGTCTCTTCGCCGCCACCAGCAGCGACCGCATCTTCGCCGCCAAAGCCGCCAAGAATGACCGAGATAAACGAGCGGTTCATGCCTTTGCACATGATGTAAGACAAGATCGCGCCAGATGAGCCGACCAGCGCGCCAGTGATAATCAGTGCCATGTTTTCCAGTGTAAAGCCAAGCGCCGCCGCCGACCAACCAGAATAAGAGTTGAGCATTGAAACCACGACCGGCATATCAGCGCCGCCTATTGGGATAATCAACAAGAAGCCAAGAGCAAAAGCCAGTAGCGTCAGAACGAAAAACAAGAACGGACTTTGATGGCCGGTGCACAGCAAGAACACGAGCAGGAGAATACCAGCAGTAAGGCCAATATTGATCATATGCCGCGCTGGTAACAAGATTGAAGCGCCAGACATGTTGCCATTTAGTTTGGCAAAGGCGATCAAGGAGCCCGAAAAAGTGATCGCGCCGATCGCCACCCCAAGCCCCATCTCGATAATCGACTGCACGCCAATCGCTCCCGGCTCGCCAATATCAAAGGCACGCGGGGCCAAAAATGCTGCCCAGCCAATACAGACCGCCGCGAGCCCGACCAGCGCATGAAAAAATGCGACCAATTGTGGCATCGACGTCATCGGAATTTTACGCGCGATCAACGCGCCCGGGATCGCCCCGGCAGCAACCGCGAGAAAAACCCACATCCAGGCTGAGCCAGTTGCCCCATCAAGGAATTTTTGTGAAAATAAAGTCGCGATAACCGCCAGCGCCATGCCGATCATGCCATAGCGATTGCCCTTGCGCGCCGTTTCAGGGTGCGACAGACCGTGCAAAGCAAGAATGAATAAAATGCCAGCGACGATATAGATCAGTGCCGTGAGAGAATTGCCCATTAGCTCGAGCGCTCCTTCTTCTTATACATCGCCAGCATTCGCTGCGTGACCAAAAAGCCGCCGAAAATATTCACCGACGCGAAAGCCACCCCGGCAATGCCAAGCGCTCTGGCCCAACCGCCATGGGTACTTTGGGTGAGATCCGCCCCGACCGCGATCAACGCGCCAACAATCACCACCGAAGAAATCGCATTGGTCACCGACATCAACGGCGTGTGCAGCGCCGGGGTCACTGACCAAACCACATAATACCCGACCGCAATGGCGAGGGCGAAAATTGCCGCCAAATAAACTAGTGGGTTGATATGGCCTTTATCGGCCAAGGCCTCGAGCGGTTCAGCCATCGCGCCAGCTTGTTCTGACAGGGCTTCAAGTTCTTCGGCCGCAGCTTCAGCCTTTTGCGCCGCCGCTTTAAAGTCCTCTGCTGCTTCGCGGGCTAATTCAGCCGCAGCTTCAGCGTCTTGCTCTTTGTCCTGAGCAAATGCGGGGGGCGCAAAGGCCCAAATGATGCTGATCAGAAGTATCAAAAGACGTTTCATTGAGGCACCTTCAATCCAGTCTAGTTTCCTCCTCCATTCTTCATGGGGGAGGTGGCCGAAGGCCGGAGGGGGCCGCTAACTTTCGTCACGGCATCTTTTATTCCTGTGAAGGGATACCAAACCCCCTCCGACCCCTTCGGGGCCACCTCCCCCGCAGACGGGGGAGGAATTTCCTAATCCACTATCTCAATATCATCATTAGATGGCATAAAGGCCGGATGCACGATCTGGCCCTCTCTGGTCAGCCCCGTGCCTTGAATAATTTCATCATCCCAATCGATTACCAACGCGCCATCTTGCACCAACGGGGTAATGAAGTTGAGCAAGTTCTTGGCGTAGAGGCTGGAAGCATCAGCGGCGAGGCGGCCCGGAACATTGGTGTGGCCGATCACAGCAACGCCATCAACCAGCACGGTCTCACCGGGTTTTGACGGCGCAACATTGCCGCCAGCTTCAACCGCTAAATCTACAATCACAGAGCCCGGCTTCATCGCCCGGACCATGCCGTCGGAAATTAATTCCGGGGCCGGACGACCGGGGATCAAAGCGGTGGTAATCACGATATCCATTTTGGCAATATGCTCGGCGATAAAAGTGGCTTGGCGATCTTGAAAATCGCGCGACATTTCTTTGGCATAACCGCCTTCGGTTTCCGCTTCTTTCATCGCCTCTTCATCAACCACGACAAAACTCGCGCCAAGGCTTTCGACCTGCTCCTTGGCCGCATAACGGACATCTGTTGCCGAGACGATCGCGCCAAGACGCCGTGCGGTGGCAATCGCTTGCAGGCCCGCAACTCCCGCCCCCATCACCAGCACTTTTGCCGGAGCAATCGTCCCCGCCGCCGTCATCATCATCGGCATCGCCCGGCCATAGTGCGCCGCCGCATCAATCACTGCTTTGTATCCGGAGAGGTTGGACTGAGAGGAGAGCACATCCATCGACTGCGCCCGGGTGATGCGCGGCATCAAATCCATCGCGAAGGCATCAATGCCCGCTTTGGCGTAGGCGGGCAGTGTCGTTGGCTCATTATAGGGCGACAAGATCGCCATCAATTTGGCACCGCTGCCAAATCCTGCAAGCTCCCCGGCCAGCGGCGCGCGGACTTTTAGCACGAGATCAGCATTTTTACAGGCAGACGCTGCCGTCTTGGCGATTTTCGCCCCGGCATCCGCATAATCTTCATCTGAAATAGAAGCGCCAGCCCCTGCGCCTGTTTCAACCGCCACATCAAAGCCGAGGGCAATATATTTTTTCACCGTTTCCGGCGTCGCGGCGACCCGTGATTCGCCATCACGGATTTCGGTCAAAACAGAAAGCTTCATTCGCCCCCCTTAAGGGTCTGATTTTAATGGGTAAAGAACAGACGTACGATCCAATAACAGGCCACATAGACAATAAAGGCACCGATAAACGCCACCAAAAGCCCACTGTCCCTTAGGAGCAACGTAAAAAAGAACGCGGCCCCAAGACAAAGGCCGACGCCGTGGCGGGCGCCAATCCCCATGACGGCAGAATAAGTGGTTTCCTGACCCGAAACATCCATCTCGCCTCGAACATAATCATTTTCAGCCATGAGGAGCGCCCTTCTTCAAAAGTAATATTGCTGATCTATGGCTTATCGCGACTTCTCCTTGATGAAAAGAGCCCAAGCTCGAAGAAAAACAGTTGATTTCGCCCTATTCTGACGCAAATGCCCCGAATTGAGACGGTTCTTAAACCGTTATTTACCTGAGCCCGCTATTCTGAGCTTCAATTATTCTTGGATAGCCAGAGGCAAACCTCATGAAAACCGTCTTAATTTGCGATGATGACCCCACCCAACGCCGCCTGATGCAAGTAGTCTGCGAAAAAGCAGGCTATTTCACCATGCAGGTTGATGATGGCCAGAAGGCGGTTGATCTGTTGCGCAGTCCAGAAGGCCAAGCGGTCTCGTTGATGATGCTTGATCTGGTGATGCCAAATCTTGGCGGCATGGAAACCCTTGAGCAAGTCAAAGCTTTCCGCGCCGATTTACCGATCGTGATGCTGACCGCGCAAGGCGGCATCGATACGGTGGTCGAAGCAATGCAAAAAGGCGCTTCTGATTTCTTCATCAAACCCGCCTCACCTGAACGCGTCATTGTTTCGATCAACAACGCGCTCAACCTGACCAATTTGAAAAGCGAAGTCTCAAGACTGCAACGCAAAAAAACCAATGCCATGGG
>JAZGEB010000390.1:0-2641 GCA_036478515.1 Parvularculaceae bacterium
CATTATGTGCCCAGCATGATGCAGGAAAGTATGATCGCAAGTTTGATTAGCGCCAATTTGGGCGAGGCGGCGGAGACGGCCATCCAATCAGTGTTGTTTGATTTTGACACCAGTCCGAGTGAAGTGCCGATTGATGCCTTGCGGGCGGATATTGAGCGACTGATGACCGGCCATGAGACGCTTGGCCAATTGGTCTTGGCGTTGGATCAGGATGAAAGCGACTTTGCCCAAGAGACATTAGCCAAATTGGCGCGGATGTCGCCGACCTCTCTGTCGTTGGCATTTGAGCAGATTAAGCGCGGCGGGCAGATGAATTTTCGCGAAAATATGGCAATGGAACTGCGGATCGTCTCGCGGATCATGGCCGCGCCAGACTTTTTCGAAGGCGTGCGCGCGCTATTGATTGACCGAGATAAAAAGCCAATTTGGTCGCCGGCCGAATTAAGTGACGTTTCTGCCGCTGACATAGAGGCTTATTTCGAGCCAATTGATGGTGACGAGCTTACATTTGATGAGGGATTATTATCATGACACAGATTATGTTTATTGGCTTGGGCAATATGGGCGGCCCGATGGCGGCAAACCTGGTCAAAGCCGGGCATGATGTGCAAGTGTTTGATCTATCGCCAGATGCGGTTGCGACGCTCGTCAAAGCCGGGGCCTCAAAAATTGACAAGCTGCCAGATTTTGACGCGTCCGGCATTGAAGTGGTGGTCACCATGTTGCCTGCGGGAAAACATGTGGCTTCCGTTTATACCACGCCAGAAGGTTTGCCCGCGAGCCTGTCCAAAGATGCGTTGATGATTGATTGCTCAACAATCGATGTGGCGACCGCCCGAGCGGTAGGAGAGGGCGCAGCGGAACGTGGCTACCTTTGGGTCGATGCGCCGGTTTCTGGCGGCGTCGCGGCAGCGACTGCCGGGACATTGACGTTTATGGTCGGCGGGACGCAGGCAGGTTTTGACGCGGCTAAGCCGATCCTTGAACATATGGGCAAAAATATCTTTCATGCAGGTCCGCTCGGCAATGGTCAGGTTGCTAAAATCTGTAACAATATGCTGCTCGGCATCCACATGATCGGCACGTGCGAAGCGTTTAATCTGGCCGAAAAACTCGGCCTCGAGGCGCAAACCTTTTTTGATATTTCCTCGGCAGCTTCTGGCCAGAACTGGTCGATGACCTCTTATTGCCCAGCGCCGGGGCCGGTGCCTGCAGCGCCGTCCAATAATCAGTATAAGGCTGGATTTGCCGCTGCGATGATGTTGAAAGATTTACGCCTTGCCCAAGACGCAGCCCATAGCGCCAAAGCGGCGACCCCCTTGGGCGCGCAAGCGGAGGCTCTATATGCGTTGATGGAAGCGGCGGGCAAGGACGGGCTTGATTTTTCCGGGGTGATGAAGCTGATTTCCGGCAAGCTGTGAGCGTGAATGGAATCGGTAATATGACAAAAATATACCGCACACCCGATGACCGGTTTGAAAACCTGCCCGGCTATCCATTCGCGCCGAATTATATCGAGGTACAAGATAAAAAACTCGGTGCGTTGCGTCTTCATTATGTCGATGAAGGGCCACGTGATGGACAGCCGCTGATTATGATGCATGGTGAGCCGAGTTGGTCTTATCTCTACCGTAAAATGATTGTGCCCGTCGCCGCAGCCGGGTACCGGGTTCTCGCCCCTGATCTGATCGGCTTTGGCCGTTCGGACAAACCAGCGAACACGGATGATTATACCTATAACGCCCATGTCGATTGGATGAGCCAATGGTTAAGCAGTGTTGATCTCGAGGACGCGGTTTTGTTCTGTCAGGACTGGGGCGGCCTGATCGGTCTTCGCCTAGTCGCAGAACACTCGAACCGCTTTGCTGGTGTCTTGGCCGCTAATACCTTCTTGCCGACCGGAGAAACCAAACCATCCCCGGCCTTCGAGAAATGGAAAACTTTTTCGCAAACCGTACCGGCATTTCCGGTTGGCGGCATTATCAGGGGCGCGACGGTCAAACCATTCGCGGACGGCGTCGAGGCGGCCTATGACGCGCCATATCCTGATGAAAGCTACAAAGCAGGCGCGCGGATATTCCCCAGCCTTGTTCCAACCAAGCCCGATATGCCGGGTGCTGCGCAAAACCGGGACGCGTGGAAAGTATTGTCAAATTTTGATAAACCGTTCCTGACTTGCTTTTCTGATGAGGATCCGATCACCGGCGGGCTCGACAAATTGTTTCACAAAAACATTCCCGGCTGCGCCGGACAACCGCACCAGACCGTCAAAGGCGGCGGCCATTTTCTGCAAGAAGACGTTGGTGAAGAACTGGCTGTCATCATTCAGGATTTTATGAGGGCGCTGTAAAAAACTACCCCTTATTCAACGGGCTTGAATAGCTTGGTCAATTTTTATCAATCTCTGGGCTTGCTCAAGGTGAAGGCGTTCGGTCATCTCGCCATTGATATTCAAAACGCCTTTGCCTTTATTTGCGGGGTCATCAAAAGCAGCGACAATAGCGCGGGCTTGCGCCAGCTCTTCTTTCGAGGGCGAAAAAACCTCATGACAAATATCAATTTGGCGCGGATGGATCAGGCTCTTGCCGTCAAACCCCAGCGCCTTGCCTTGTACACATTCAGCCAGCAGTCCATTGCCATA
>JAZGEB010000391.1:0-7570 GCA_036478515.1 Parvularculaceae bacterium
GGCTTTTTGGTACCAGCCTTTAGAGGATCAGGGGATGCACGCGGGATGGACGGGATGTGGATCTCGTATACGTTCTGCCGGCCCTTCTTTTTCCTTTTTTCGCGAGAATAAAGGTGCCTTCCGGAAGGGTGACAGAATAATGCAGGGCGTTGGTTGAAAGGCCGCACTCTACTAATATAGCAAGCGAGCCTTCAATGAACGCCCGCCTCCTCACTTTTTTATAACTCGCGAAACCGGCGGGTGGATCACTCATGCGTTCGAAAAAATATAAGCAACCAACCACAACCCCTCACCCGCTCGCGAAGGGCTTCGCTGGCCTCTCCCAAAGGAGAGGCAAGGAAGGTGCTTGTAACATCCGCCTCTCCCTTGGGAGAGGCACAAATTTTTCTTAAAATTTGGGTGAGGGGTCTCTCTTTCAACTACAAACTCCCTACTCCCCGGACGCCGCTCCGCATATCAGATCCCGGGTCTTCGCCCGGGACGACACATCAACTTCCCGCAAGCGGGGTCCACTTACAAAGGCAGTGTCGAGGGCCAGCGAGACGGAGGGGGGGGCCGCGTGCACTCTACGATGCGCTCGAAACCCACAAAAAAACAGGCCCGAAGGCCTGCTTTTATATTCGATATGTGATGTCGCTTATTTGGAATGCACAACAGTGAGGTTGAGTTTCTCAAGCGCCGCAGCTGGGTCTTTGCCAGTTTCTTCCAATGTCTTTAACAGCACTGGTTTTTTTGGCGCCATGGCAATTTTCAAAGAGCCACCTTCGGTCAAAAACTTTGACACTGAAGCGATGTAATCATTCGCTTTTGGTGTCACGGCCTGTAGCTGAGCGCCGCCCATTGCGAGGAAAGCTGGGGCCATTTGACGAACTTGCGCCGCGTCCTGTCCCATCTGCAAACCAGCAATACCGAACACGACATCAAGCAGTTTCTCGTCTTTGATCTCCAAAGAGAAACCTTCAAAGGCTGCTTTTTCCATCCCGGTTTTCAATTCAGCCGGAGCTGTATCGCCAGAGGTGAGCGCTTTTGTGCGCGCCTCTTTCGCGGCCAAGATCGGCTGCAATGGTGCGCCCGTGCCGGCAAATTTAAGACTGATATCTGCCAACCCGTCCATATTGGCGGTGTAGTTGAAATCCGCATCGCCTTTTTTCTGATTATAAGTCCAGGTGACAGAGCTGTCGCCGGTTGCAGTTTTGACACCGGCATCGTCGAGGACTTTCATCATCGCTTCTTGGCCTTCGGGCACATAAGCGGCGAGATGAATTTTCTGACCCTTATTGTAAGCGTTGATTTTGGTTGGCACTAACCAAGCAAATTCAATTGGATCAACAGTCGAGAGTTTTGTTTCAGCGGCAAGCTTGCCATTGACATAGGAGCTGAAATTTTTCGCTTCAATCGCGCCGAACGAGACCAGGTTCTTGGCATTTGCAGGCGGTGTCTCGCCTTTTTCAAGATAAGGCAACCAACCGGTAATGCTCATGCCGCCCCAACTCATGCTTTCGCCTTTGGCTCTGGCATTTCCAGGCATAATCATATTGCCAAGCGGACCATTGAGTAGCATGCCCATTTGTGGGTTTGCCGATGCAACAGCTTGCTTCACTTCAGCAGATTGTTTCACCGTGTAATCGAAATCGGTCATCGAAACCGGACCGATTACGCCCTGACCAATATTGCCAATGCGCATATCCGCAACGCTCATATCAATCCCAGAGCCGCCTTGTTCAAAACCGACCATTTTTAAATTCTGGATATTCATGCCGCCAAAATCAATGCTTTTCATGACCGCCGCAAATTGCGCACCGTCGCCGCTAAGGGCATTCATTTTTTCATCATTCAACGGATGAATTTTCAATTCACGAAACTCAATCGCCCCGATGGTGATGGACTGAGCTGGCGCGCCTTCGGCCGCCATAGCTTTGGCTGGAGGTGAAATCGTCACGTCAAAGGCGCGAACCCGATCAAACACGGGCAGCAATTCTGTGACATCTTCTTTGGCTTTAATCCGCTTGATGTTGGCTTCATTGACGCCGTAAAGTTCGAGCTTGCCAATTTTAAAGGAATTGCCCGGATCCGTTGACACAAAGTCCGTCAGAACCGTTGCGCCTTTTTTCTTGTCATATTTGGAGCTTTTCACGGTGAATTTATTGTCGGATGCGCCATCAGACATGGTCGACAAAAACGCCGTGACATCGAGCTCTTTACCGCCCTTATATGAATAGGATTTTTCCAGCGGCGAAGCGCCGGTCATCATTTTGGCGGTCTCTTTAGAGACCTTCGGGCTTTCCGCTTTGGATTTCTTGTCCTTGCCACAAGCGCCAACGCTCAAGGCCAAAACACCGGCTGCCGCCAGCAATGTTAGTTTTTTGGATGTATTCCCCATCTTCAATTCTCCGATTCGGGCCAGCTTTCGTGGCGCCATTGCTTAAAAAATTCGATTAGGCCCGCCTGACTTGCCCCGTTTGGCTAAGAAGCCAACAAGCAGAATATGTCAATGGGAACCCTCTCCACCGTCCCTACATCGCTATTTTTGGCCGCGTTTTCAAGACAAAATGGTTAATCAATCTTCTGGCCAGCAATTATGGCACGAATGAGGTTCAAACTTTCGGTGCTAGCCCAATCAGTTGCGCCGGTCATGCGGCCGATTTCGCGGCCCGTCGCATCATAAATGATCGTGAGCGGCAGGTCCGTTTCACCGCCAAATGTCATGGCAAAAGTGAAAGCCGGATCCCGATAAATCGGCAGCGCCCCAGCATCAATCCGGTCAAGCAATTGTTGCAGCGCCTCGGTCGGCTTGTTTTCCACTGCAACCGGCACAACCACAAGGTTTTGCGGGAACACCGCCTGCAATTTGGCCAGACTTGGCAATTCCGTCAGACAGGGCGTGCACCAGCTCGCCCAGAGATTGACGACAACCACTTTGCCCTTGAAATCAGACAGAAAAACCGAAGTTTTCTGGCCTGAAAACCCGCCGATAAACCCAACCTGCGTCGCCATGCGCGGCGGAAAGGCAAGCTCCAGATCAGCCATCTCCCCGCGCAGCAAGTGGCCCGGCGATGGCGCCCCGGGTTTGCCTTTTGGCAACATCGACGAGACCAGCAAAAAAGCCAAAAACAGGCCGCCAGCCCAGAGCCAGACAATCAGCAAAAATCGCGGCTGGCTCAGGCGGGCCAGCAAAGCTGTTTTGGCAGGGGGGCCAGAGGGATCAGGGGTGGTCATGTCAGATTACGTCACTTTTAAATTATCGCTATTCAGATAGAGGAGGTTCGATATAAAGGGCCCTATGGCAGATACAAAGAACAAAAACGCATCTAACGATCTATGGGGCGGGCGGTTTGCCGCTGGACCCGCCGCAATTATGCTCGAGATTAACGCCTCGATTGACGTCGATAAGCGATTATGGCGCGAAGATATTGCCGGCTCCAAAGCTCATGCGACCATGTTGGCGGCGCAAGAGATTATTTCAAGCCAAGACCGCGATGCGATTTTGGGCGGTTTGGCCAAAATTGCCGAAGAAATTAGCGTCGGCGCTTTTGCGTTTTCAGCCGAACGCGAAGATATTCATATGAATATAGAAGCCCGGTTGGCCGAACTTATTGGCCCGGCTGCCGGCCGGTTGCACACCGCGCGTTCGCGCAATGATCAAGTGGCGACGGATTTTCGCTTATGGTGCCGCGCCGCCTCTATCCGGATGATGATCGGCCTGTCGGCTTTGCAAAAGGCTTTGGTTGAAAAGGCTGAAATTCATGCCGACACGGTGATGCCCGGCTTCACCCATTTGCAAACCGCCCAGCCTGTGACCTTTGGCCATCATTGTCTTGCCTATGTCGAGATGTTCGCCCGCGATAAAGCTCGGTTTAATGATGCCCGCTTGCGGATGAATGAATGTCCGCTCGGCGCTGCTGCCTTGGCTGGAACGTCGTTTCCGTTGGACCGCGATGCAACAAGCAAGGCGCTGGGCTTTGACCGGCCGATGGCCAATTCGCTTGATGCGGTGTCGTCGCGCGATTTTGCGCTGGAGCTTCTCAGCGCCGCTTCGATTTGTGCGGTCCATATTTCTCGGCTGGCCGAGGAGATTGTCATTTGGTCGTCGGCGCAATTTGGATTTATTCAGCTCTCGGATAGTTTTTCCACCGGCTCATCGATTATGCCGCAAAAGAAAAACCCGGATGCAGCAGAATTATGCCGGGCTAAATCTGGCCGGATCATTGGCGATCTCAATGCTTTGCTTATAATGCTAAAAGGCCTGCCCCTCGCCTATTCCAAGGATATGCAAGAGGATAAAGAACAAACCTTTGATGGCATAGATGCGCTCGAGCTGGCCCTGGCGGCGATGGCCGGGATGATCAGTGATATGGATGTCCATAAAGAGAACATGGCGGCGGCGGCGGGAAATGGGTTTTCAACCGCCACCGATCTTGCGGATTGGCTGGTCCGGATGCTGAATATGCCGTTTCGCGAAGCCCATCACGTCACCGGCACATTGGTTGCGCTGGCTGAAAAACGCCGGGTTGATTTATCAAGCCTGTCGCTTGAAGATATGAAGAGTGTTGAGCCGAAGATCACAGCGGATGTTTTCAATGTTCTGAGCGTCCAAGCCTCGGTCGCCTCGCGCACCTCATTTGGGGGCACCGCCCCGAAAAATGTTTTACACGCAGCGCAAAAATGGCGCGCTACACTTAAAGCCCAAAGCCAATAAAGGATATCTAAAGATGAAAAAAACCATGCTGCTTCTATCCACCCTGATTTTCGCGTTCAGTCTGTCGTCTTGCGGCAAAAAAACACCGTTGAAAAATCCACCAAAGCCGGATCAGCAAATCAACGCACAAATGTAAGACCGCTAGCTCTGAACGCGTGTTGCTACCACGCTTTGGTCCGTAACTCTTTAAGCCCTTGCTGGATAGAAATCACCGGTTCATAGCCCAGGTCGGAGCGAGCCTTATCGATGTTCAACGTCACCTCAACCCCAAGAGTTGCATATTCTTGATACGACATTGGGCCGGAGATTTTTCCCTTAGTCAGGCGGCTCACCCCATCACCAATACGCGCGACCATCGCCACAAGCCAACGGGGGACTTGTTTTGTCGGCGGCTCTACATTTTGAGTATTGAGCAACGCGCAGATGAACTCGCGAAAAATAACCGGCTCGCCATCTGTGACAAAATAAACCTCGCCCGCCCGGCCATTTTCCAAGCCAAGCATGATCCCGGCGACCGCATTGGCAATATGAGTTGTTGAGATTTTGTAGCGCCCGCCAGCAATCCAAGCAAGCTTACCAGATTGCGCTGCGTCTATTAGCTGCGGCAAGGCGGTTGTGTCGTCCCGACCCCAGACAAAGCGCGGGCGCACGACGACAACCTCGAGCCCATCCCCAGACGCCGCCAGCGCGATGCGTTCTGCACCAGCCTTCATCTCAGAATAAGCACCGGGAAATCGCTCTTGGATCGCCCTGGTTTCATCAACATTTCTCAAAGCCTGCCCGGTCAAAAGAACAGCTTCAGTGCTCAAATGGAGGGCACGCTTTATGCCAGCTTCTTTTGCCACGGCATAAATATTATCCGCTCCCTGAAGACTTTCTTGAATCTGCGCCTTGGTCGCAACCCCATGATTAGTATCTGCCGCCAGATGAATGAGGTGGGTTGCGCCATGCATGCCTTGGGTCAATTCCGCAACATCCATCAGGTCACCGCGCACCGGGATGGCGCCTAAACCAGCAACGATGTCAGCGGATTTTTGACTGCGCGCCAGGGCTTTAACGCTCAGCTTTCTGGTGACTAACTCGCGCACCACATTGCGGCCAATAAAACCGCTGCCGCCGGTGACAAATAGGATATCGTTCTGCGTCAACATGATGCTCAAATTTCCAATCAAAGACCGCTTGATTATTCCGGCTCGCTGCCTTCTTGCCATCTACCTTGCTTTTTCAAAGCGTCAGCAACTTCGCGCGGCATATAGGTTTCATCATGTTTGGCCAAAACTTCTGTCGCAATCACGATGCCATTATCGCTCAAGCGTCCTTGGACAATCACCCCTTGGCCTTCTCGAAACAGATCAGGCAATATCCCCTCAAACTCAATCCGAGTTTCGGCCAGTTTATCGGCAATGGCAAAGCGGATTGTCGCATCGCGCGCTGACGCTTTTGTCACGCTGCCAGTGACCACGAGACCGCCAAGCCGGATAATATTGTCTGGGCTTTGGGTCAATTTATTCAACTCTGACGGTGTATAAAAATACGAGATAGACTGATTTAAAGCGGTGAGAACCAAACCGATCGCCACGACTGTAAGTCCAAACAGACTGGCCATGAAGACTGATCTTTTTTGTTTCTTTGTCATTATGCACCCCGCTCCACCAATGAACTGCCGGCATTGCTCGCCTTAGATGCGCCAAGACGGTTGTATTGGCGCTCCAATATTTCTGTGCGCAAACAGGTCAACAGCAAGGCGACATATAACACCGTATAGCCCAGCCCCATCAACCCTAAAGGCAGCAACATTGAGGGGTCAATCGAGGGACCGTCTGCGCGCAATATACTGGCGGGTTGATGCAAGGAGTTCCACCAGTCGACGGAAAATTTGATAATCGGAATATTGACAAAACCAACAATCGCCATGATCGCGGCAAGTTTAGCGGCTCTGGCCTGATCCGGTATCGCCCGCCAAATCGACATATAGCCCAGATACATAAACAACAATACCAAAACGGATGTCATTCGCGCATCCCACGCCCACCATGTCCCCCACATCGGTTTGCCCCAAAGGGATCCGGTGACCAAGGCAAGGGCGGTAAAAACCGCACCGATCGGAGCCGTCGCCTTGGCCGCCATGTCTGCTAGCGGGTGCTTGAACACGAAGCCCGCAATTGAAGCGATCGCCATCGATGAATAACACATCAACGCCAGCCACGCCGCCGGCACATGAACATACATGATCCGCACTGTGTCCCCCTGTTGATAATCCGCCGGAGATTTGACCAAGCCAAAATATAAACCGGAGACCAGCAACAATGCCGCAAGGCCATAGCCCCAAGGCGCGATGCGCCGGGCGAGAGCAGCAAATTTCATCGGATTGGCAAAGGCGTACATGCTATTCCTCATTACTAGCCCCTTATTAAATGGGCTTAGCTCATATTCAAGCGCAAAGCTGCCGCGCCAGCAAAAGGCGTCAGGATCACACTAAACAAACTGATCGCCGCTAAAATCATCAGCGAGACAGCAGGCTGGATCCCGGTCGCCGCACTGACGCCAAAAATCAACACCGGCATCAATAATGGCCCGATCAAGATTGCCATCAAAATATTACTGCGCCGAATGCCAAGGGTCAGCGCCGCCCCCATCGCCCCGATCAAAGCCAGAGCTGGCGAGCCGACCAGCAACGAGCCAACCAGCAGGCCATAATCTGAAAGCTGCAACCCCATGATCAGCCCGGCCAAGGGGGTCAGCAGGACCAGCGGCACAATGGTCACCAGCCAATGGGAAAAAGCCTTGGTCAAAAAGGTCATTTCTAACATCTCACTGGTCGCCAGCACAATTTCAAGGCTGCCATTTTCATAATCAACCTGAAAAATACGATCC
>JAZGEB010000392.1:0-7237 GCA_036478515.1 Parvularculaceae bacterium
GGGTTAGCTCGTGATCGCCTGTATTTGCGCCTTGGCCCATGCTTTGCCCGCGGGAAAGCCATCAGCGATCCAGCTATTTTCCAACTGCGCCAAAGTCGCCCCGATTTGCGGACCATCTTGAATGCCAACCTGTTGCAAATGCTTGCCGCTGATCGGGAAAGTCGGCACATCCCAGCGCTCGGGTAAGCTGAACAGCTGGCCCCAATATTTTTCGGTATCACGCTTTGCGCTCACCTGCTGACGGGCTCTGGCAAGCTGGCAGCCATCTTGGAAAGCTTGGGGTTTATGGCGATAGAGGAGCTCTTTGGCACTTGTCTCATCGGGCCGGACAGCAATTGATTTGGCCACGGCCAACGCCGCCCGCCGCCGCTTTGATTGTTTTTTTGACAATCGCAAAGCCTGATCGAGCCCGGTGCCCGCTTGCGGCCACAACGCGGCCAGACCAATTTCCATTGCGAGGGGCGCGTCCCGCCAGATCGCCGCGGCGCCAAACACCGCTATCTCAGGATGTTCCGGCCAGACATGGACCAACACCCCCGCCTGATCCATCGCGCTCAGCGCCATCAGCGCCCGTGGCAAGGGCAGTATTTTGCGCAGCTCCGCACCGATACGCTCCCGCGATATTGTCGCCAACCCGGCAGACCGAACACTACACGCGACCAACCCATCGCGATCGAGGTTTGTGGCGAAGCGAGCCGAAAAACGGAAAAACCGGAGGATCCGCAAATAATCTTCGCGGATGCGTTGCTCGGCATTGCCGATAAAGCGAACCTTGCCCGCTGCCAAATCCGCTAGCCCCTGCCCCGCCTCCGGGGCCTCATCATACAACACTCCCTCAGGATCGAGATAAAGCGCATTGATGGTAAAATCACGCCGCGCCGCATCGACCGCCCAATCTTTGGTAAAAGCAACTTTCGCATGACGGCCATCAGTGGCAATATCAGCGCGCAAGCTGGTGACTTCCGCCACTTGGCCGTCATGAATTGCAGTCACCGTGCCATGGTCAATCCCGGTCGGCACGGTGCGAATGCCAGCCGCTGCAAACGCCGCAATGGTCTCATCCGGGGTCAGCTGGGTCGCAATATCAATATCACTGACCTCCAGCCCGATTAAAGCATCGCGAACACAGCCGCCAACATAGCGGGCGCAGCCGGGACGGGCTGCCTCCAGCGCTTGCATCAGGTTTTTCAACGCTGGCCGATCGAGCCAGTGAAAATTTTTCCGTTCCGCTTGAGTGAGAGATCGCGAGGTCATTTAGCCGCCATCACATTTGTCAGTGTATGGATGATACCAGCGGTCAGCCCCCATATGCGCCAGTTTTGATAAGGCACCGCAAACATCTTGTAATCGACGCCCTTATACTGACGATCTTCAACAATATGGTTGGTTGGATCAAGCAGGAACTCTAGCGGCACCTCAAAAATCTCTGCAACTTCGCGCGGGCACGGATCAAACGATTGATCTGGGTGAATGATCCCGACCACCGGGGTCACCGCATAGCCAAGCCCGCCAAAATGAACGCCAAACTGGCCAACCACTTCCACCGCGCCGCTCGGAATACCAACTTCTTCTTGGGTTTCACGCAACGCCGTTGTCACCGGGCCATCATCGGGCGGCTTTATGCCGCCGCCGGGAAAACTGATCTGTCCCGGATGCGAGGGCATGTCCGGGGTGCGCAAGGTGAATAACACGCTGGGGCCTTCCCGGCGGTCAATGATCGGGATTAACACCGCCGCTGGTTTTGGATTTGTTGGCGCCTGTTTCATAATCGGCGAATGCGCAAGGCCGGGATTAAGCTCAGCAAAAAGCTGGCGCTCGCGCATCGCTTCCTGATGCTTCATCGCCGTGACGAGACGGCGTTGCCAATTCTCGCTCATCCCGCCTCTCCAGCTGGAAAGGCAAAAAATACGCCGTCACTCCAGACCCCATCAAGGCCTTCATGTTGCACGACATATTCCGCCAACTGATAATAAACCGGGCGATTGAGTTTAGCCTCTAACCGTGCTCGGACCATCCCATAGGGCACCAAAGCGCTCTTCCCTTTGCCAAACCAAATCGGATGCTCTTGCCCGGCGATAAATTCATCTCCGACATTGGTTTTGAAAGTGAGCTGCTGCGCTTCGCCGGTGCCGCTGACCGCTAAGCTGACGGCAATAAACGGCACATCCTCGACGGTGATTTTGATTTTCTCCACCGGCGTGACCAGAAAATAATCGTCCTCATCTTTGCGCAAAATCGTCGAAAACAACCGCACCATCGGCGCCCGGCCAATTGGCGTGCCTTCATGAAGCCACAGCCCATCGGCCTTGATCACCATGTCCATCTCGCCGCAATATTCAGGGTGCCATTTTTCCACCGGCGGCAAAGCGCCCGCCCCGCCTTGCGCGGACATTGGGAATCGCTGAATTTACGGCGCATACTGGTCACTAAGTTACATTGGTCGAATTTAGGATATTGGATTAGAGCGGTTGTACCGGCTGACGTAGAATGATTTTCCGTCTCTCCGGCGCAGTCCGGCTCCAATCCTCAAGATAAATCTCATGGTAGGCTCCTGTCGGCGCAAGCTGGTTTTCGGGGAGAAAGTCCTGATAGAGCTTTTCAAGCAAGGCGGGGATTTCATCTGCTGTCCCAACATGCATGATTTGGACAGACCTCCCTTCTTCGAGGGTCTCCATGCGCAAGGATGTCGGTACCTCTTCCATATGCTCTGCAGCTGTCTCGATTGCCGTCGCAAACATTTCCTCATCCGTCCAGGCTGGCAAAGTTATCATTGCCCGCCAGTTCCAGTTCTCTCTGTTACCAGCAGCTATGTCTTTCATGTCATCTGCCCAGAACAGCATCTCAAGCGGGGCATCAACAAAACTCTTGCCCATCCGCTTTCGCGCTTCGGTTCGAATTGGATAGATCGCTGAAAAAAGAGCCTTCACAACGTTTGCGCCCGCCCCATGGTCGGGCGATCCCTCCGCATCGATCATCGCGAATGGAAGTGCCGGAACATCAACAAGAGAAAATGCCGCTCGACTCGGTTGATAAAGCTCTTTGAGCGTTTTTCGGTCTTTCGTAAGATCCATAAGACTAATCTCCATTTATGGGCTTGGTTTGCATGTAGTCTAAGGTGCTAGTGATCCATTCCTTTTCCGCTTCCAGCTGTCCGGCAGAAAAATCGAAAAGGGCCTCAACAAAATCCGGTAAGGGTTGCCGTTGGAAGCGAATGCGTTCCAATCGTTCAGATTCGCCCGTGACCGCGGCTTTGCGCGCTTTCAGCGCACCCAGCGCAGACCCATGATCAACCGTCCGCCAATGGATCATGCCTATCAGCACGGATGAATATGTCGGGCGAACATTCCTCAGCGCATCTAAGGTCTGTACTGCAAGCGCTTCACGCCCAGCGCTCGTGATCGCAAAAGTCTTCTTGGATTTTGGCCCGGCAGGTTTCTTGGCAGCCACAAATCCAGCCTTTTGGAGCTTGCCCAGCACGAAATAGATCGAAGAGAAGCCTATTTGCGTCCACTGGCGCATGCCTCGCTCTTCAATGACTTGTTCCAACTCGTAACCGTGGCGCGGCATTTCGGCGACGAGTCCGAGGAGAAGAAGCTCCGCATCAGTGGTTCCATATTTAATCATATTCTAGTACTAGAATATAAAAGCAATAATTGTCAATTTTGATGAATTGCTAAGTACGAATCTCACACAGTGTAGGTCCGATGCTTCTTCATCTGCAAAAAGGATCGATAGACTGGGAAGTCTTCTGCACGAGGCTCCCGAAGAATGAGGCGCTCTGTTTCTAAAGTTGGGACCATGCGTGCCTCCAAAAATTTCATCACAGCAGCGATGCAAGTGATGTATATCCTATCATAGCTTTCGTCTTGATGAGCAAGCTATTCAGAGGTGGAACCAATCCTGAATTTCCCCTTCCCCTCCGACGCCGAAAGCGGTCTTCACGACTTGGGCTCCAACGGGCGCACTTGCGGTCATTGCGAATGGTACCACTCAATGAACTGGTCACTGACTTGTTTTGCGTTAGCTCTCATCTCATCAGCAGCCAGTAATGCCTTTTCACGGCTGAGCATAAACTGACCTCTATCATATTCGTCTCGCGTGATGGTTCGCCAAGGGTCTAAGTCGCCAGCCCGTGTGACTGGTCCTCTTCCATGGTCGGCAGCATAATCATCGAAATGCTCAATCATGTCGCGCAACGCTTTAAGACCATTGATTCCATTATGGTCAAAGGCTTTATCGAATGACCGTAGTGTGTTCTCAGCTTCCTGTTTTACCGGGTGCAGTTTTGTAAGTGTCTTAACCACAGTTCGATATAACCAAAGTCGCAGAATGATATTCTCCCATGCGTACTCAGCTTCAAATGGTTCCCCGATTGGTTCTTGTTCTCGTAATTGGTTGAAAGCCAAAACAAGCATGTTCCAAGCATGCGTATGTCGCGGCTTATAGTAATCCCAAATCGCAGAAAGCTCTTCCGGCTGCATAAAGGTCACCCCATCGTCCTGACCATTTAATTGGTAGGTATTCCTACAATTAAGTAACTATGTCTGCAATTGGGATTTAGGAGACGAAATCCAATTTTCCGGTAATTATGAGCAATTGACAAAAGTGCTACCTAGTCATACTATGTCTCTATTCTCAGGAGCGCATCATGACCGTGAAAACATCTATTTCTCTCACCGACCAGCAAGAGGCCTTTGCCCGTTCCTTGGTGCGCGAGGGGCGGTTCTCCAGTTTAAGTTCGGTCGTGCAACAGGGGCTTGATTTACTCCGCGATAAGACCGAAGCGAAAAGTCTGGAAATGGAAGCTTTGCGGGTTTTACTGGCGCAACGTCAAAGTGGGGCATTTGTTTCTAGTGCAGAGATGGGAGCCAAAATCAAAAAAATGGCGGCCAAAAAAACCAAAACAGAAATTGCGTGACCAATACTTATAAAGTCGTTTTTTCCGCTGATGCCGACCTAGATTTTGAGCTGATATTTGATTTTCTATTTGAGAGCTATCTCGGCTTTGATCAAAATGTTGAAACTGCCCTTGAGCAAGCGACAAAGAAAACCCAGTCCATTCGTAGAGCTGCTGACAAGCTTGCCAAGCATCCCTATCGGGGAACCGTACATGACGATATCCTTAAAGGTCTGCGGCATATCACAATTGAGCGCGCCATCTATTGGTTTGATATTCTTGAAGACGAGCGTTTGGTCCGCATACTTGCAATCTTTTATGGTGGCCAAGATCATCACACAAAAATGCTCACGCGCTTGCTCGGCGGCGAATGATCGCCGCAAAAGCGCCGCCCCTATTCCGGGCGTAAGCGCATGTCGCGATTATTTTGCATCACCGCTTCGGCTTGCGTCAGGTCAGAGCTGGCGACTTCCGTTTTGCCAGAATTGCGATAGGTGATTTTTGGGTTTCGTTTCGGGATCACTGCCGGACAGGTGCCGGTTGCCCGATAATCAAGCGCCGCCGCGAGCAGGCTTTCAGCTTCATCGCCAAGCTCATGATCGAAATCATCGGCGACAACACACCCATTGAGTTTTTCGCCGAAGGCAAAACTCGAATTCAGCGGGACAAAGCCATCAGAATAATCGCCAAAGTTTTTGTCATTCACCCCTTGGAATTGGATGGTATAAAACGTTTCGCCGCAATTATCTTGCGGGTAAAAGCCATAAGGCTTGCCGCATGTCGTATCGCCGATCAGCACGACCTCAATATCGATGCCGCGCAAGCCATTGATCACCGCTTCGCTGGCGCTACAAGTGCGACTAGTCGAGAGAATAAACACCCGCGGCAGATCAAGGCTGTCGAGCGGTGTGCCATTGGTCAGCGAAAAGCCGACACCCGTTTTGACGAACGGGATCGGGCTGTTGGTCGCGCCGGTCACCGGGTTGGTGTTACCGGCGTCAGCGTTGAACCGGAGCAATTCAAATGTCCGGCCCGCGGTTGGCGCATCACCGGCAATCATATAGCCAAGCTGGGCTGCCACTGTCAGCAAGCCGCCGCCATTATAACGCAGGTCGAGCACCAGATCATTGATGCCTTCGGCCTGCATCGCAGTTATCGCCTCGGCAATATCTCTTTCCGATGAAAACGGGCTGAATGTATTAAATAGAATATAGCCAACTTTGCCGCTGCCGGTGTCGATGGTTTTCATCCGATTAACCGGTTTGCGCGCCAGATCTTGCGACACCAAAGTCACCGTCCGCGAGCTCGTTGCACCGACATCTTGAATTAGGAATGTATGGGTCTCGCCAGCTGTTGCTGGGAACAAACCATCATTTAACGCTGCCGTGTCGCCGCCATTGATCAAGTCTTGGCCGTCAACTTCGAGAATTTTGGCGCCGCGGGGAAAGTTTACCAAGCCGCCAACAATCGCTGATGCCGGTGAATTTGGTTCGGTATAGCGGATCCGAAAATCGCGCGGCACACTTGATGAAAAAGAAACATAGCTGACGCCGTAACTTGAGGATGGCGCAGAGTTACGCGACTCCAAAAATGCTTCCGTAGACTGACTAAAGTGAAAATCATCCTTGTCCTCACCAGAAACGGTAACCGCTGTGGTTCGGAGTTGGTCAAAATAGACAATGCGATCCGTAAAGTTTGCCGGATCCTGATCAACAACTTCATTGTTCCACAGATAAGTCTCATTGGTCCAAGAACGCAGCCAGAAATTTTCTTCCAACGTTGAGCCCGCAATATCATTAAACGCATTGCCCTCACTATCGACGCCAGAACGCGGCGCTTCACAGCGGCTTTTAAAACTGCTGGCAGCCGCAAAGACGCCGTTGGTCCATGTCGGCCCGGAGCCCCCCGGCGGGGGCGGTGGTGGTGGCGGTGGTGGCGGCGAAACAGCCCGCCCCCCTCCAGCGCCGCCACCGCCACTACAGGCGGTCAAAACGGGCGCTATGGTGAGAGCTAGGGCAGCGGCGGCCAGCATTAGGCTGGCGGAAGATTTCGACATCGATGGACCCCACATCCGGATGGTTAATGATAGGTTAACGCATAACAGAGTCTCCGCTCGGCGCAAAGTCACATTCATGTGGGTGGCGGATCGCTGTTCTGTTGTGACAAAAAAACCGCGGATAATAGTAGATTATTGGCGCAAGCCACCATCCGCTTCCCCACGGCTTGACCGTGGGGCCCATCTCCAACACTTTCGTGTAAATGGCTCGCTTCGATTTCATCGCTGCCTACATTCTAGCCAATCGAAAGAATGGCGCGATTTATACTGGCTCGACATCGGAT
>JAZGEB010000393.1:0-7277 GCA_036478515.1 Parvularculaceae bacterium
CCATGTATCGCCGCCTCGAAACAGACAAATGCTAAACCTTCGAAGAAATCTAATCTCGTCGGGCACACTAAAGCATAAGCATTGCTCAAAAAATTATGTATCTCAGAAGCTGGCACTCGGCCGCGCAAAAACACCTTTCGTTCCAGACCTCTTCGCGTGACTTCCTGCTGCAATGCATCCAAGGCGGGACCAGATCCAACATATTCTAACGTTAGATCATCATGGGTTTTGTAAATTTTTTCAAACGCATCGAGTAAGTCAAAAACACCTTTGTTAATTTCTATCCGGCCAAGAAATATGAGCCTCTTATTGTGCTCTATCGCTGAGAGTTGTTTTTCTTTGATCGTGATGTGTTGTTGAGGAACTGACACGAAAGTCGGCACGTCGCCTGCGATGACCTTTGTAAGTTGGTTAGCGCACTCACCTGATGTACAGATGGCAGCATCTATTTTTGCAAGATAGCGGCTTAACAGGGCTTTTTTTACGCCAATCTTCAACCCAACCTTCAGTCCGCCTGTCAATCCAGCACTGAGGTCAAATTGTTTTTGCCCCATTGGCCATAATGTGTTGTGCATTGTCAAAATGACATGCCGGCCTTTGCCCAAGCGCGGTAGATGCTTTACCGGGAAGTCCATTGAGACGATGATAATATCGGGGTCGAATGAGTTTACTTTTTCGATACACTGGTCGGCATAGTCACCGCTACCATTCAGCCATTCTAATCTGTCCCCTGATATTTCATGAGAGACACCGTCAAACCTGAAATTGCCAATCGTTTCATCTTCGGGTAGAGGCATGCCTCTGACGATTATCTGTGCTTGTGCCTCAAGGTCCTGGCAAAGATCAAAAAACATTGCGGAGTAAGTTATGCTAGGTATGTTCGGATCATGTTGTCCGGCAAGCCAATATCGATACGTGCCTTTCAAATCACCAGGGCCAGGCAAATAGCTGATACGGGGGGGACGTTTCAAAGCTAGGGTTTTGCGGATAACGTCCGCAGCATCCTCTGGCACTAATATATTCGCGCTCGCCATGAATTCTCAACTAAGATGACTATCCAAAGCCATCTCCCCTACTATGAAAAAATTCCTAGCGTAGAAACCTTAAATATTTTGTACCGAGACTAAAGTTGTGCGCAAGTTTTGCTGTCCCCGATTGGGACAAATTAAACACGATTTGAAACCAAGTCAATAAGTCACCTCAGGCGAGATGCAAAGCGAATAGGGCTGTCTTCTGGCTACACCGCAAGATCAACCTTGGGGCTCGCTTTTTTAGACCTCCACCGAAATCCAACCAAACCGCTGGCCATCAGCAACAGCGCACCGGGAACAGGAACTTCAGTCGTGATCACAGAAATATCAATCTGCACGATATCGTCATAGCCTAAATCACGTAAAATTCCCAACTCAACAGCTGAATAGACGCGGGGTCCCAGACCGGTCGAAATCGAGGGGAGCATCAGCAACCCTGCAAATAACGGGTTATCTGAATCGAGATGGGACACACTACTGCCCGGTTCAAACGGATTAGGCGTATAAAGCGGCACCAAGCCGCCATTCGCCGCAATCGCATTTGGACCACCAAAGAACAATCCGCCATCTTCCCCTGATGCGCGATTTAGATATTCAGCGCCCAGACCATTGAGCAAAGTCATTCTGTCAATCACGGGCTCGCCTTGCGAGTCAGTCAGAAACTGATCATATTGCGACCATTCCCCAGGGCTGTTCAGGCCATTGCCAAACAGGTCACTACCATCTTGTTGAACAGAAGCGCCCCAACCAATCGCATGGGAAAATTCATGCCACATCACGGCGAAAAAATCGATGGTCCCATTTCCCGGTGTCGCATTGACATCATACTCATAAGGCAACAGGTCAAAATTGACATTCAGCGCACCGTCAACAAAGCCACCATTCAAATCGATTGCATTGTTTGACAGAATTTTATTGCGGATGACTTCTGCCCGGCCAAAGCCGCCGCCTGCAAAAGCATCGACAAACTGGCTCCCAGCCGAGGCCAAGCCTGATGACATCGAGCTGACATTAAACGTAATCACAGCATTATAGGCACCCAACACACTCTGGCCAAAAATATCCGCCGCAAGCTGCAGCGCCGTGCGCCGCCGCTCGCCATCGACCGGATCATCAAAGCCGGTGCCGCTGCCGGGGCTCCCGCCCATGCCAAGATCATTATAATTGAAAACAAAACTGACAGCTGCTCTGGCCGAACCAAAGCCAAGCAATAAAACCATCATAAGACTAATGAACGCGGTACGCATGAACAACTCTCCACCAAGCAAAGCCCGGCCCCAACCCTATATGGCTTATTATGGCTCCTGCCCGCTGTCAATTAACTCGCATTATATAGTAAAGAAACTGTTCCCACCCCCCTTTCCAAGCTCCAGAATCGCAGGTAAGCAGTCCCCTTAGCACGACATGTTAGACAGTCCCGCGCATCATAGGTTCTTCCCGAATGTGGCGGTCTTTTTGCGCGAGTTATAGCTAAATGCCCAAACGCGACGATATTTCCTCTATCCTGATCATCGGCGCCGGGCCGATTGTCATCGGTCAGGCCTGTGAGTTCGACTATTCCGGGGTTCAGGCCTGTAAGGCCTTGAAAGAAGAGGGATACCGGATCATCCTGGTCAACTCTAACCCAGCGACAATTATGACCGACCCGGAAGTCGCGCACGCCACTTATATCGAGCCGATCACCCCTGAATTTGTCGAAAAAATCATCGCCCAAGAACGGCCCGATGCACTGCTCCCAACCATGGGGGGCCAGACCGCGCTAAATTGTGCCCTGGCTTTGGCGGAACAAGGCGTGCTCGAAAAATACGGTGTCGAAATGATCGGGGCCAATGCCGAAGCCATCGACAAGGCTGAAGACCGGGAAAAATTCCGCCAGGCAATGGATGCGATCGGTTTGGAAAACCCGCGCGCAATGATTGCCACCTCGCCCAAATCCACTGGACCAGATGGCAAAATTTTGTTTGATCGCAATGAAGGGTTCCGCCAAGCGATGGACGCCCTTAGTCAGATCGGCCTGCCGGCGATCATCCGCCCGGCCTTCACTTTGGGCGGCACTGGCGGCGGGGTCGCTTATAATCGGGATGAGTTTGAGCATATTGTCCGTGCCGGGATTGATGCGTCACCAACCGGGCAAGTGTTAATCGATGAGAGCCTCTTGGGGTGGAAAGAATTTGAAATGGAAGTGGTCCGCGACAAAGCGGATAACTGCATTATTATTTGTGCGATAGAAAATATCGATCCGATGGGTGTCCACACCGGCGATTCGATCACAGTGGCACCAGCCCTGACCTTGAGCGATAAAGAAAACCAAATCATGCGCAACGCCTCGATTGCGGTGCTGCGTGAAATTGGGATTGAAACCGGTGGCTCAAATGTGCAATTCGCGGTGAACCCTGATGATGGTCGCTTGGTGGTGATTGAAATGAACCCAAGGGTCTCTCGTTCATCTGCCTTGGCCTCGAAAGCGACGGGTTTTCCGATTGCCAAAATCGCCGCCAAGCTGGCGATTGGTTACACGCTCGATGAGCTCGATAATGACATCACCGGCGCGACGCCAGCGAGTTTTGAGCCAACAATTGATTATGTGGTGACAAAAATTCCGCGCTTTGCCTTCGAGAAATTTCCCGGCTCAGAGCCGATCCTTTCCACCGCCATGAAGTCGGTTGGAGAGGCGATGGCTATTGGCCGTAATTTTCAGGAAAGTTTTCAAAAAGCATTACGGTCGATGGAAACTGGCTTGTGCGGCCTTGATCCGATCGAGGTTGAGGGCCTTGGCGGGGATGATGACATTAACGCTTTTCGCGCCGCCCTCGCCGCGCCAACACCAGAACGCATCCGCGTCACTGCCGAAGCATTGCGTCACGGCATCCCGATTGAGCAGGTCCGGATAATAACCTCTTACGAACCGTGGTTCCTTGATCAAATTCAAGGCATTGTTCTGGCCGAAGAAGAAGTCTCGCGCCATGGCCTCCCTGCCGACGCTGAGGGCTTGCGTCGGTTAAAAATGATGGGCTTTTCCGACAAGCGCCTAGCGCAATTGTGTGATGGCACTGAACAACAGGTGCGAGCGCATCGCCACAAGCTTGATGTACGACCGGTCTACAAGCGGGTCGATAGTTGCGCCGCGGAATTTTCCGCCAAGACGCCTTATATGTATTCATGTTATGAAACGCCTATCCCTCTCACAAGCGGTGCGCAAAGCCTTGCCCAATGCGAAGCAGACCCCACCTCAGCCAAAAAAGTTATCATTCTTGGCGGTGGTCCCAACCGGATTGGCCAAGGCATTGAATTTGACTATTGCTGCTGTCACGCGGCCTTTGCTTTGGCTGACATCGACATCGAATCGATCATGGTCAATTGCAACCCAGAAACCGTATCAACAGATTACGACACCTCCGACCGGTTATATTTCGAGCCCCTGACGGATGAAGACGTGCTCGAACTAATTCATGTCGAACAACAAAACGGCACTTTGGCTGGCGTGATCGTTCAATATGGCGGGCAGACCCCATTAAATTTGGCCAGTACCCTCGAACAGGCTGGCATCCCGATTTTGGGCACACCGGTCAAAGCCATCGATTTAGCCGAAGACCGCGAGCAATTCCAAAAACTAGTGCGCAAACTGGGCATGATCCAGCCCAATAATGCCACCGCCACCAGCCGTGAAGAGGCCGCTCGCATTGCCGAGCAAGTTGGCTACCCGCTTGTCACCCGTCCGTCTTTTGTACTTGGCGGCCGAGCCATGGAGATCATCCGCGAGCCGCGCGGGCTTGAGCGCTATTTGAAAACCGCACAAATCGAAATCAATTCTGATGCGCCGCTCTTGCTTGATCAATATTTGGTCAATGCAGTTGAAATTGATGTTGATGCGATCTGTGACGGGACGGATGTGTTCATCGCTGGGGTGATGGAGCATATTGAAGAAGCGGGCGTGCATTCTGGTGATAGCGCCTGTTCTCTGCCGCCCTATACGCTGAGCGATGACATGGTCGAACGGCTGAAGCAGCAAACCCGCGACTTGGCAAAAGCCCTTGGCGTGATTGGCCTGATGAATGTTCAGTATGCGATTAAAGAAGATGTGATTTATATTTTGGAGGTCAACCCAAGAGCCTCCAGAACAGTGCCTTTTGTGGCCAAGACCATCGGTCTGCCTGTGGCCAGCATTGCCGCCAAGGTGATGGCCGGAGAAAAACTCAGCGCGTTTAATTTGAGCGAGAAAGCCCCAACCCATACCGCGGTCAAAGAGGTCGTCTTCCCATTCTCGCGTTTTCCTGGCGTCGACACAGTGCTTGGACCCGAGATGCGCTCGACCGGTGAAGTCATGGGGCTCGACACAAGCTTTGATCGGGCCCGGGCAAAATCGATGATCGCGGCGGGGATCAAAACCCCGCTTGAAGGCTGCGTCTTCCTCTCGGTCAAAGATAGCGATAAAGACCTCATCTTGGGCGCGGCAAAAGGCCTCATCGAACTTGGCTTTTCGATCGTCGCCACTGGCGGCACCTGTACATTTTTGACCGAGCAGGGTGTCCCTGCAACGAGGATCAACAAAGTATTGGAAGGCCGGCCCCATATCGTCGATGCCCTGGTCAATGGCGAGGTCCATATGGTCTTCAACACGACAGAAACCACCCAATCAATCAAAGATAGTCGCTCAATCCGCACCACCGCCCTGCATCAGCGCATCCCGTGCATCACCACCGTGTCCGGGGCCAAAGCCACAGTCCGGGCGATAAAAGTTTTACGCAAAGAAGACCTTGAAGCGACGCCACTTCAGGCCTATTGTTAGGACCCCTTTATAAGGGGAGAGAGGCCCGCGCGGGATGCGCGGGCAGTTTATTTTTACGACTTTAAAAAGACTGGAATTGAATTAATGGAAAAGTTTCCCATGACCACCGAGGGATATGTAAAGCTGGAAGCCGATATCAAACATCTGAAATCGGTCGAACGTCCAGCTGTCATTCAGGCGATTGCTGAAGCGCGCGCCCATGGTGACCTGTCAGAAAATGCCGAATATCACGCCGCCAAAGAACGCCAAAGCTGGATCGAAGGCCAGTTGCTTGATCTGGAAGATAAATATTCCAGAGCGCAAGTTGTCGATGTATCCAAGCTTTCTGGAGATGTGGTGGTTTTTGGTGCCACAGTCACCTTGGCCGATGAAGAAACCGAGGAAGAAAAAACCTACCAAATCGTTGGCGATTTGGAGGCCGATATCGCCTTGGGCAAAATTTCGATATCCTCACCGATCGCCCGAGCGATGATCTCCAAGGAAGAAGGCGACAGCATTGAAGTTGCTGCGCCCGGCGGCGCGCATGGCTATGAGATTTTGAAAGTTGCTTATAATTAGCTTTGAGGGGGGATATGGGCTGGATGATCGTCCCGAAAGATACCTGAAACATTTCCCCTCATCCTGCACCTGTTTCAGGATCTCATCCCATAAATTTCGATGCTCGCCTCACAAGATCCCGGACTCTCGCCCGTATCTTCGATACGACTGCCGCCACGCATTTCGCTACGCGAAAAGGCGTTTAATAAATTCGGGATGAGGGTACTCGTGTGGGAGGTCATCCCTTCACCCCAAATCAGTTACCGATTGCGCTATCTCAGCCAACAGAGCGGTTCGGCGCTGCTCGTCCATATAAGCCCCTTCAAAACTATGACGGGCTAATTGCGCTAGTTCATCAATTGTCAGATCAAGCGCATTGGCGGTCTCGATATAATTGTCGGTTAGATAGCCGCCAAAATAGGATGGGTCATCAGAATTGATCGTGGCTTTGAGACCTTTTTGCAGCATCTTGCGGATCGGGTGATTGGTTAAATCGTCAACCACACATAGCTTCAAGTTTGACAACGGGCACACGGTCAACACCATCTCGTCACTGGCCAACCTCGTCACCAAAGCGTCGTCTTCGAGCGATCGATTGCCATGATCAAGCCGGTCGACTTTCAACAAATCAAGACACTCCCAGACATATTCTGGCGGGCCTTCTTCACCGCCATGGGCAAAACATTTGAGACCCCGTGCTCGCGCGGCTGCGAAAACCCGCTCGAATTTTGACGGCGGATGTCCAAGTTCTGATGAGTCCAGTCCAACCCCGAGCAAGTGATCTAAATAGGGCTCGGCTTGGTCCAGCGTTTTGAACGCGTCCTCCTCCGACAAGTGGCGCAAGAATGACATGATCAGATGCGACGACATCCCCAGCTGACTTTCGCCATCAGCCATTGCCGCCACTATTCCTTCAATCACTA
>JAZGEB010000394.1:0-5397 GCA_036478515.1 Parvularculaceae bacterium
TATATTGGCAAGGAAGAAGCGGCGATCCGTTCTGATCCGACAAAACGCGGCTTAGAAATTCTCCAGCGCGTCTTTGGCTAATATGGCCTATCCCCCGCTGCCCCATACCGAGCGCGACCCAGCGCAGCTCACTGCCCTTATTCGGGCCTATCCTTTTGCCCATCTGTTCACCAGTGGCAAGAACGGGCCGTTAGTGACGCAATTGCCGTGTATGGTCGATACGCAGGATGGTAAAATAACCGGCCTTCGGGCGCATTTAAGTGGGCTAAACCCGCAAAGGCCCGACCTTGATGACGGCGATGCGCTGGTCGCTTTTTCTGGCCCCGGTTCTTATGTCTCGCCAAATTGGCGGGTTGATAAAGGCCGGGGCGGCACGTGGGATTATACCAGCGTCCATGTTTGGGGCCGGATCACCCTGCGCCCTGAAAAGGCTTTTTTCACTGAGCTGATCAATGATCTCTCGGCCTTGATTGAGCCCCAGTTTGACGGCGTTTCTGACGCGCCGGTGTGGTCAACCAAAGATAGCCCAGACGGCTATATTGATCGCCTACTGCCAAAGCTGACCGCTTTTGAAATCGACGTCACTCGGGTCCAAGGGATCACTAAACTGCATCAGGATTTCCCCGCCGAAGATGCCCTCAGCGTCGCCGATCATCTGGGCCGTAGCGCTCTCCCCGAAAGCCAGCAGGTCGCCGCCCAGATCAAGCAAAGAGCGAAGAAAAGGTAGGGAATAGCGGTTTTTATAGGGTTTTAGGCCACAAATTGCTGGCCCATTCGCCGATCCACCCAAATTGCGCGAAATCGCCAGTTTCCTTGCAATTGCCGCGCGCATCCCCTATATGAGGCTCATCGAACTTTGGCCGGACGATCAGGCACCTATGCTTTGCCACAAGCAAAGCCGACGTATCAGACTTTCCCAAAAATTCGAATAAACCGGGCTTGTGCACTTTCGCACGTGTCCAAATAACGACATGGACTACAAGGATTTTATACCCATGGAAACTGGTACAGTTAAATTTTACAATGATCAAAAAGGCTACGGCTTTATCGCACCTGACAATGGCGGCCAGGACGTTTTCGTTCACGCCACTGCACTTGAGCGCTCTGGCATGACCAGCTTGACCGACGGCCAAAAAGTGTCTTTCGACACGGCTGAAGATCAGCGTTCAGGCAAAACAGCCGTGAATAACATCACAGCTGCTTAAACCGCTTTAATCAGTTTACTGATTGGAAAACCGCTCTCTTAACAGGGAGCGGTTTTTTTATGAATTGGTAAAAATTTTGCGCGCCGGGGACGACCCATGGCCGCGCAGTTACCCATGAATTGCCTATCCCCAATTCACGGGTTTGTGTTACACCAGCGGCTGATAACGCTGAAATGATCGAATAATGACTGATACGGCAAAACCAATGAGCAAATCTGAAAGCCCCATTCGCGGCTTATCGCAAACCGATTTCGATCAAATTATTACCAAACAAGACCCGGCATGGTCCAATATCCTGACCACGCCATTCTTATGCTCACGCAAACTTGGTGCAATCACCGGCTGTGAACTGCTCATCAAATATGAGAATTTGCAATTCACCGGCGCCTTCAAAGAGCGCGGCGCATTGGCCAAACTTCTGTCGCTTTCTGATGACCAGAAGCAGCGCGGTGTCATCGCTGCATCGGCGGGCAATCATGCCCAAGGGTTGGCGCGCAATGCCGGCCTGTTAGGGATCGACGCGACCATTGTGATGCCCAAATTCACGCCCTTCGTGAAGGTCCAGCAGACCCAGGATTTGGGCGCGACGGTCATTCTGGAAGGCGATGATTTTGACCAAGCCAACGCTGTTGCCTTAGCCAAATGCAAGACCGACAACACCACCTATATCCACCCGTTTGATGATCCACATGTGATCGCCGGGCAAGGCACGATTGCGGCAGAAATGCTCAGCGTCGCGCCGGACTTGGATGTGCTGGTGGTGCCAATCGGTGGCGGCGGTTTACTTGCAGGGATGGCTATTGTCGCCCGCCAGCTGCGCCCTGATCTGGAAATCATTGGTGTCCAAGCTGAGCTCTATCCTTCTATGGCCAATGCGGTGAATGGCACGGACTTGCCGATTGGCGGCATGAGTTTGGCTGAGGGCATCGCGGTGCGCCAACCGGGCGCTATTACACAAAGCCTAATCCGTACATTTGTCGATGATATTGTCACCGTCAGTGAACGGCATTTAGAGCGCGCCTTGTCGCTTTATCTCAACGTCCAGAAAACCTTGGCCGAGGGCGCAGGCGCTGCTGGCCTTGCCGCGATCTTGGCTGATCCAAAGCGCTTTAAAGACAAAAAAGTTGGCACGCTCATTACCGGCGGCAATATTGATACCCGGCTTTTGTCTTCCATATTAATGCGCGACTTGCACCGGCAAGGCCGGATCGCGCGGTTGCGCATTGAACTGATGGATGTACCCGGACAATTGACCCTCGTGTCTGACTTGATCTCAACGGCGGGGGGCAATGTGATAGATGTCTCTTATCATCGGATATTCAATGACTTGCCGGCAAAATCCACTTATCTCGACATTTCGGTCGAAACCAATGATGGCCAGCATCTGGAACGGGTAATCGCTTGTTTGCGCGCTGCCAATCTGGTCGTTGAAACCGCCAATTACTAACCAAAATGACATGTTACAAATTTGCCGTTTTCCTTGCGGGTGGGGGCGAATGGGCTACCCTGCGAACAGGGAACAACGGAAAACAAGGGATACTTTTCATGAAGAAATTATTATTATGCAGCGTTGCAGCGCTGGCTCTAACGGCTTGCGACAAAAAAGCTGAGACCACGTCGCCAGAAACCGAGATCAAAGTTAGCGAAAAAACCATTGCAGCCCCTCGTCCAGAACTTGGCAGCTTTGGCCTCGACAAATCGACCATGAATGAAGCCATCGCGCCAGGGGATGATTTTTACAAATATATGAATGGCACATGGCTCGACAATTTCGAGATCCCGGCAGAATTTTCCAATTATGGCTCCTTCACGGTGTTGTTCGAACGCTCCGAAGAGCGGGTCAAATCAATCATCGAAGCGGCCGCAGACAAACGCAATGAAGCAGGTTCTCCGGAGCAAAAAGTCGGCGACTATTATGCCAGCTTTCTGGATACGGACAAAATTGACCAGACCGGGATGGCCGCCGCAGCCAAAGACATTGCTTATATCGCGCAAATAGCCTCAACCGAAGATGTTGTCCGCGCTTTTGGCAGCCCTGCCCTAGGCGCTAGCTCGCCAATTGCTGGCTATGTCGATATCGACAGCAAAAACCCTGAAGCATATATCTTTTATGTCACCCAATCTGGTCTCGGCATGCCGAACCGTGATTATTATTTAAAAGAAAATTTTGCCGACGCCAGAGACGCCTATAAGATCTATCTGGGCAAATTATTGACCATCGCCGGTAGGGATAATGTTGAGAGCCGCGTCGCGGCTATTTTTGAACTTGAAACTAAGATCGCTGAAATTCACTGGGAACCTGCCAAACGCCGCCAGCGGGATTTAACCTATAATCCTTATACGTTGGATGAATTGAAACATAACATGCCCAAATTCCCATGGGATGCGATGCTCGATGAAGCTGGGCTTTCTGGACAATCCAAATTTGTCTTGCGCGAACATGATGCGATTGAACAACTCGCCGGCTTAGTGACCACAACCGATTTGAGCCTATGGCAGGACTACCTCCTTGCGCATTATCTTTCAGAACATTCTGCGGTGTTATCTACGGAACTCGACATTGCAAGTTTTGAATTTTTTGGCACCGCCCTATCAGGCACGACCGAACAGCGCGAGCGCTGGAAACGCGGTGTTGCTGCGGTCAATGGCGCGCTTGGCGAAGCAGTTGGGCAAGTCTATACTGAGCAACATTTCCCAACCGACTCGAAAGTCAAAATGGAAGAATTGGTAGGTAACCTGAAGGCAACTTTCGAACAACGCCTCGACGGCCTCGATTGGATGTCTGAAGAGACGCAAGTCGAAGCCCATAAAAAACTTGCCGCCTTCACCACCAAAATTGGCTACCCTGATGAATGGAAAGATTATTCTGATCTGCAGATCATTCGCGGTGATGCGTTTGGCAATTCCAAACGCTCAAATGTCTGGGAATGGAACGAGATGATTTCCAAACTTGGCCAGCCGATTGATCGCAATGAATGGTTTATGACACCGCAAACGGTCAACGCCTATTACTCCCCGACCCGCAATGAGATTGTGTTCCCAGCGGCGATTTTGCAAGCGCCGTTTTTTGACCCAAATGCCGACGCAGCAATAAATTACGGCGCGATTGGCGCCGTGATCGGCCATGAAATAGGCCACGGGTTTGATGATCAAGGGCGCAAATCAGATGGCACCGGATTGCTTCGTGATTGGTGGACCAAGGAAGACACCAAACGCTTCCAAGTCAAAGCCGACAAATTAGGTGCGCAATATGCGACGTTCTCTCCTGTTGAGGGTATGTTCATTAATCCTGAACTGACCATGGGTGAAAATATCGGCGACCTTGGTGGCCTGACCATGGCGTATGACGCGTATAAATTATCCCTGAATGGCGAAGAAGCACCGGTGATTGACGGCCTAACTGGCGATCAACGTTTCTTCATGGCTTGGGCGCAAGTGTGGAAGCGCAAATATCGCGAAGAAGAGTTGAAAAAACGCATCGCCACGGATCCGCATTCTCCCTCCGAATACAGAACAAATGGTATCGTCCGTAATATGGATGCCTGGTATGCAGCATTTGATGTCAAGGAAGGCGATGCGCTGTACTTAGCTCCGGAAGACCGGGTCAAAATTTGGTAATATTATCGCCCCGCCCTTTAATATCTAAAGTGGCGGGGCCTTTATTTTCGCGAGGCTATATTCGCATGCGACTTTTGTTAACGATCACTGCGATAATTCTAACCAGTTGTTCGCCCCGACAAGACCTAGCGATTGATCCTCCCGCTAGCGGATCTATCACGACGCAGGCTCATGATTTAGGGGCTGTGAAAGCGGCCTATGTTCAAAAAATGGCTGAGCTAAAGATACCAGCTCTGGAAATTGCGTTTGTTGATAATATTGCAAATCTTGGGACTGCCGAAACTCTGAATAAACAACTAGCGGTATTGAGCGAGTTTGACCAAAAATTGACCTCTCTTACGACTGACAATCTGAGTAGTTGCGACCGGATTGATTTGGAAAAAATGCGCAATGTAGTGCGCGAAAATATCGACCGGGGCCAACTGGGTCTGCGATATTTGGTGCAACCGCGCCCGGGAAAAATGCCAGATAGTCTGGCCGGCCTCCCCCTTGGCAAGGAATGGTATGGTCATTTTTTAAATCGCTGGAATACAGCCCCGATTGATATTGATCAGATGTATCGATTTGGCGAGAC
>JAZGEB010000395.1:0-7650 GCA_036478515.1 Parvularculaceae bacterium
AGAAACAAATATCCCATTTAAATGGACCTATCATATTTTTTAGCATGGCTGAAATGTCAGCTAAGAAGGGTATTTTTTTAAGATGCGTTCTATATATAAGGCATAGGCATTGTGTTTACACGCGTGACAGGCCTCACGATTTTTATGTTTTTTCAAGTGAGCGGTTTTAGACCATGGATCCAAGTTTAATATTCGTCGCTGTGATGGCGTTATTTGTTTGCTACCAGCTCTATGCGACGCTGGGCAAGCGCGATGGCCATGAGCCTGAGGAGCGCGACAGAAGTCAACCGCCTCGGCCAGTTGAGCCAGCTTCGAGCGATACTCAATCCGGCCAAGACACCTCCCTAGCTGATCAGCCAGCGCCAAAACAGCAACCGGCTTGGGCCGCGCCAATATTAGACGCGTTACCGCAATTTGACGCTGATGAATTTACCGCTGGGGCCAAGGCCGCTTATGAAATGATTGTTGGTGCTTTTGCGGCGGGCGAATTGCAGCCGGTCAAGCCTTATGTTGAGCCATCCGTGTACCGTGCTTTTGAAGCCGCTGTGAAAACGCGCACGCAAGCGGGGCAACGGTCTGATTTAACATTTGTCGGCATCAGTAAAACCCGCATTCTGTCTGCTGATGTAACCGACAGCCGGGTCCGGGTGATGGTTGAGTTTGAATCAGACCAAACCCGTATCGTCCGAGACAGCGATGATACGATTATAGAGGGTGACCCAAACCGGATAGATCTGGTACGGGACTGCTGGACATTTTCGCGATCGTTAAAAAGCCGGGATCCAAATTGGTTGCTCGTGGCGACAGGCGGTTCTGCGCCGGTGTCAGAAGCAGGGTAGGGGCAGATCATGGGGGTGAAAAACGGGGCGACCAATATTTCTGACAAGACGCCATGGAAAATAATTGCGCTTAGTCTCGCCGGATTATTGGCGCTGCTAATCTTGATGAATTTATTGTGGGCCTCCGGCGCATTTAAATCGCGCGAGACGATTGCGATCAAAGAGGCACCGATAAAAGTACAAGCGATCAGTTATGCTGAGCTAAAAAATTGGCAAGGCAGCAAGCTCGAAGCTGCGCTGCAAGCATTTTTGATTTCTTGTGACGCGATGCTCAAAAGGGTTGATACTGACCCGGCAAACCCCATTGAAAACATTGACGGAATATCCTTAAGCGGGACCATTGCTGATTGGCGACCGGTGTGCGAAGCGGCGGCTGTTTCTCATGACAAGCCCCGGGCGTTTTTTGAAAACCACTTTACCCCAATTGAGATTACCCAATGGGCCGAGGCGGATGAAGAGACCGGCCGCAAAGCGGGCTATCACAAAGACGGGCTTTTCACCGGTTATTATGAACCCGTTTATCAAGGCTCAGCTGCGGCGACAGAAAACTTTTCCGTTCCTGTCCTGACCAAACCAGATGACTTGATCAGCATCGAACTTGGTGCTTTTCGTGAAGAGTATAAAGGCAAGAAGCTGGCCGGTAAGATCGAAGGCAACGCTCTAGTGCCTTATGGCGATCATCAGGCGATCATCGAGAATGAAATTGCTGCGGAGACCTTATTGTGGATGAACCCGGATGATTTGTTGTTTTTGCAAATTCAAGGCTCCGGCAAGTTAATTGTCGATGGCGCGGTAAAACGGATTGGCTATGCAGCTCAAAATGGCCACGCTTACACCCCCGTCGGGCGGACATTGGTCCGCGCTGGTGAGATCCCTCTGGAAATAATTTCGATGCAGAGCATCCGTGAATGGCTGACGGCGGCGGAACCTGAGGCGGCTGCCGCTGTGCGTTACTCCAATGCGTCATATGTGTTTTTTAAAGAGCTCGAAAACCTGCCCGACCCAGAGCTCGGGCCCTTGGGCGCACAAGGCGTCCAATTGACACCGGCGCGCTCGCTCGCGGTGGACCGGCGCTATTATGCAATGGGCACACCGGTTTGGGTTGAGCTGGACGCCGTAGAAGAGGGCTTGCGAGCCGGCCCGGCGCATCATGATTTATTGATTGCGCAAGATACCGGCGGCGCGATCAGAGGCCCGGTGCGGGGTGATTTTTATGTTGGTAGCGGCGATGAAGCCGGGGAAAAGGCCGGTGTGTTTAAGCGCGAAGGGCGGATGACAATTTTGGTGCCCAATGCTGTTGCAGATCTTTTGCGGGCGGCTGAGGCAGGCGACTAATGCGCCGCCGAACAAACCGGCCGCTCTCGCCCGAAGAGCGCCAATTATGGCACAAGGTGACAGCTGAAATCGCGCCGCTTCCAAAGCGCATGCTCTTCACTGCTGAGGAGCATTTGGTCGGGCAATCTAGGACACCCAAGACTCTAATCGCCAAAACGCTAATACCGAAGACCCGCTCAAAGCCCTTGATCAGTGCCGCCCCTTATACTCCCGCTGGATTGCTGCCGCCTGCGGCCCGCTCGGTGTTAACTTCTGGTGACCCGAGGCAAGCCAAGCGCGTTTCGCGGGGGCGCCGTGAGATTGATGCCAGTGTTGATCTTCATGGTCTGACCCAAGAGCAGGCGTTTTTGCGCTTACAAGGGTTTCTCGCCCAGGCGGTGATTATGCAAAACCGCTGTGTGCTGATTATCACCGGCAAAGGGCCGCCACAAAGCAGAGACGCGCCGCTCTATGCGAGCCCACGCGGGGTGTTGCGGCGGCGATTTCTGGAATGGGTCGATGGTCCTCTATCCAGGGATATTGCCAGCGTCGCCCAAGCCCATCAACGCCATGGCGGGGCAGGGGCGTTTTATGTATTTTTGAAGCGAGTAGGGAAGTGAGCAGCCCGGCTCTAAAGCCCCTTGAGCGCCTGATCCAAATCTGCGAGCAGGTCTTTGACATCTTCAACCCCGACGGAAATTCGCACGAGGCCATCATCAATCCCCAGCGCTGCGCGTTGTTCTGGTGGAATAGAGGCGTGGGTCATGATGCCTGGATGTTCGATCAGGCTTTCGACGCCGCCAAGGCTTTCAGCGAGGGTGAAAATTTCGAGCCGTTCAAGGAATGTTTTTGCCGCATCTAATCCGCCGCGCAAGTAAATCGTGATCATGCCGCCAAATCCGTCCATTTGCGCTTTGGCGACGGCGTGACCGGGGTGGCTTTCAAGCCCTGGATAAATCACTTTTGAAACCGCGTCATGGGCCTCTAAGTGGCGGGCGATGATGTCGCCGGACTGACAATGTCGTTCCATTCTGAGCGCCAATGTTTTAACCCCGCGCAGCGCCAGAAAACTATCAAACGGGCCAAGCTGCGCGCCAACAGAGTTTTGCAAAAAGGCTAACCGTTCAGCCAGATCTTCATCACGCACCGCTAATACACCGGCAATGACATCGGAATGACCGTTTAAAAATTTGGTCGCAGAATGCATCACAATGTCAGCCCCAAGATCAAGTGGTCGCTGGCAAAATGGTGACGCGAAAGTATTATCCACGCCGACTTTGACTCCAGCCTCATGAGCGATTTTCGCTACTTTCTCAATGTCGATAATTTTCAATAACGGATTGGTCGGCGTTTCGATCCACACCAGCTTGGTTTCAGGTGTGATCGCGGCGCGCAAATTCTCCGGATTGGTCAAATCGACATAGGAAAACTTCAAATTCGCACTGTCTTTTCGAACCCGCTCAAACACTCGGAAGGTGCCGCCATAAACATCATCAGTAGCGATAACATGCGAGCCTGCTGGAAATAATTCCAGCATTGTCGAGATCGCGCCCATGCCAGAAGCAAAAGCAAAGCCGCGGGTGGCATTTTCCAAATCGGCAATGCAGCGCTCATAAGCAAATCGGGTTGGGTTGTGACCTCTGGCATAAACAAAGCCCTTATGCTCGCCGGGGCTACTTTGCGCATAGGTTGAGGTTTGATAAATCGGCTGCATTACCGCGCCGGTCAGCGGGTCATGTTCCTGGCCGCCATGAATGACGCGTGTGTTGAAGCCAGCGCGATTTGGTTTCTTAGTCATTCCAATTTATCCCGTATCAAGACTTATACTAATTGTAGGCGTAGGTGATTGAGCAAATCCATCCGCGTGATTAAGCCTTGGAAATCATCATTCTTGGTGATCACGGCGACATAGCCTTTGGCAAAAATCGGCAGCAGCTGTTTGATATCGGCCGTGGCGGCAAGAGTTTCTACCCGGCTCGACATTGCAGATGAAACTGGCTTGGTAAATTGTGTTTGGTCTTTGACCACCGCCAGCAACACATCTTCTTCATCAAGCACCCCGGCAACCGTACCGGTTTCATCAAGTACGGGTAATTGCGAAATATCATAGAGTTTCATCCGACCATAGGCTTGCATCAACGTGTCATCGGGCTTACAGGTGACGGTTTCATTGTCTTCGTGGCGACGCGAAATAATGTCGGTCAGGTCATTGGTCGGCGGGCGTTTTAAAAACCCGTGATCATACATCCAATGATCATTGAACATTTTCGATAAATATTTATCGCCGCGATCACACACAAAAGTGACCACGCGTTTGTTTGTCGTTTGCGCCCGGCAATATTTGAGTGCAGCAGCAAGCAAGGTGCCGGTCGATGAGCCGCCGAGCACGCCTTCTTTTTGTAAGAGATCACGGGCAGCAGCAAAGCTTTCGCGGTCAGAAATTTCATAAGCGGTTTTGACTCGTGATAAATCGCACGTGTCGGGAATAAAATCTTCGCCAATGCCCTCGACCAACCATGAGCCAACTTCGTTGGGCATGTTGCCGGTATTGACATATTCAGTCAGGATTGAGCCGGTTGGGTCGGCAAGAATGATCTCAAGGTCTGGCGCTTTGTCTTTGAAGAAATTTGCCAAGCCCGTAACCGTCCCGCCGGAGCCAACCCCGGCGATCACCACATCAATGTCTTCGTCCATCTGGCCCCAAATCTCTGGTGCGGTGATGGTTTGATGGGCGTGAGGGTTTGCGTCATTGGCAAATTGATTGACGAAAAAAGCGCCGCTTTCTTCAGATAGGCGCAACGCCACATCCTGATAATATTCAGGATGGCCGCGACCAACATCAGATCGGGTCAAGCGCACATCAGCGCCGAGGGCTTTTAGGTGGAAGATTTTTTCTTGCGCCATTTTGTCCGGCACGACGATGGTCAGGGGATAGCTCCGCTGCGCCGCGACCAGAGCCAGTGACAGGCCGGTATTGCCCGCGGTCGCCTCAATGATCTTGCCGCCGGGTTTGAGCTTGCCCTCTTTTTCGGCTTGCTCGATCATCGCCAGCCCCATGCGGTCTTTAATCGAGCCGCCGGGGTTTTGCGATTCAAGCTTTAGAAATAAGTCGCAAGGGCCAGTGTCAATATTCTGAACATGGAGCATTGGGGTCTTGCCGATCCCCTCCAGCACATTTTCATAAACAGGTCCGAAGGGTGTCTCGCGCATGGGGGCCTCGTGGCTTACAGGGTTATTATTGCCTTGCGTTAGACCATAGTTTTTCGGCACAGAAAAGTTCACCCTGTGCATTCAAGCAAGACTGGCACTATGTTTTAGGGGAGCGCTGCTTTGCGCCAGATAGTGCCAAATGTGGCGGCTGAATTGGCCGCAACCTAATACTCACTGGTCTTTACCAATGGCTCAAGGCGCGTATATTGGCATCTTTTATTTGTGCAGCGAGGTCGTGGTTGTGAGAAGTTTATTTATCTGGTCGCTCGTCATCGCGGTAGCGGCATGTTCATTTTTCCTGTTTGAACCTGTCTTTCGCTGGAATATGGGATGGCAAAATTTACCCTCAAGAGATATCACAACCGGTACGAGCCAAGCCCATTCCGACCGTTACGCCAAGGCGCTGACCGCCGCCGACCAGCATATAAACGGCATATATTTGTCTGGAGACTATCCGGGGCTCTCAATCGCAATTGGTCACCAGCAGGAACTGATCTGGACAAAAACAATCGGGTTTCGCAATATTGCTGAAGGCCAGCCCCTACGGCCAGACACACCTATGCGCATTGGTAGTACCGCAAAACCAATCACTGCGACCCTTGCCGCAATACTAGTAGATAGAGAGCAATTGGGCCTCGATCAGTCGATTGATGGTTATATTGACTATCTCTCGCCCGAGCTTGGTGCAATTACGATGCGCCAATTATTAAGCCACACAGCTGGCATCCGAAATTACGGTGTATGCGTTTGTTTTCCTATTTGGGAGATTCATAGCAAGAAAGCCTACGCTACTGTTAAGCAATCTATTGAACATTTTTCTGGTGCTCCCTTGTTGTTTGCCCCAGGCAGTGAATTTTCCTATTCCTCTTATGGCTATGTTCTCGCCAGTGGGGCGTTGGAGGGGGTTGGCGACACGCAGTTTGGCAGTCTTCTATTAAGGCACGTGTTCATTCCACTCGGCATGAAGGATACATCACTTGATCTGATCAACCATCCATCTTCCCCTGCTGATATTATCGCAGCCACCCCATATGAGGTCGAAGGCGGGCGATACAAAACCGCTTTTCCAGTGAGCAACAGCAACAAATATGCGGGCGGCGGGATGTTGTCGACGGCGCAAGATCTTGTCCGGCTCGGGTTTGCCTGGACTGGCGGCGCGCGCATTTCTGAAGAGACGCGGCAGATTTTTTTACAACCGCAAATGCTTTCTGACAGCACCGACAACCCTCAATTTTATGCGCTTGGCTGGCGAAATGCCATTTCCGAGAAAATGTTCGGTGGAAAAAAACCCGTCCGGATTATCCACCACGGCGGTACCGGTGCTGGTGGCACTGCATTTCTGGTCATCTTTCCAGATTATGATCTCGTTATCGCTATCATCACAAATCGCAGCATGGATAGTTCGGGTGCTCTATTCGATGTGGTTATACCGATTGCAGAAAATTTGATTGAAGAATTAGAAACCGGCAATTGATATTTTACCGCGAGGCGACTAGCTATAGCGCTTCTCAAGACCAACATCAGGTGCCCATGACTTCCTTCTCCCCGCGCGAAATTGTATCAGAACTCGACCGCTTTATCATTGGCCAAGACAAGGCCAAACGGGCGGTGGCTGTGGCCTTGCGTAATCGTTGGCGGCGGCGACAGCTGACCGGCATCCTCAAAGATGAAGTGACGCCGAAAAATATCCTGATGATCGGCCCCACCGGGGTCGGCAAAACCGAAATTTCGCGCCGTCTGGCCAAGCTTGCTGGCTCGCCGTTCATTAAAGTCGAGGCGACCAAATTTACCGAAGTTGGCTATGTCGGGCGCGATGTGGAATCAATCATCCGTGATCTGATGGAAATCGCCATTGGCCTGGTCCGGGACGCCAAGCGCGAGGAGGTCAAAACCAAAGCTCATGGCGCGGCCGAAGACCGGGTGCTTGATGCGCTGGTTGGTGACGGCGCGAGTGAGAACACGCGGCAAACCTTTCGCAAAAAATTGCGCGAAGGTGATCTCGATGATCGCGAAATTGAAATTGAGCTGCCAGATACAGGCAAAGGCGGAATGCCGACCTTTGATATTCCGGGCATGCCGGGCGCGCAAATGGGCATGATCAATATTTCCGACATGATGGGCAAAGCCTTTGGCACGCCGCAAAAAACCCGCAAGGTTAAGGTCAAAGATGCGTATGAACCGCTGCTCACGGTCGAAGGCGACAAGCTGGTCGATGAAGAAAGCCTGACGCAAGAAGCGCTTGAGGCGGTGGAAAATGACGGCATCGTTTTCCTTGATGAGATCGACA
>JAZGEB010000396.1:0-7895 GCA_036478515.1 Parvularculaceae bacterium
AAGTAAGGGCCATCGCATCATCCCCAATTCCGTGGCCAACTTTGATCGCGCCAATGGGAATATCCATGGCAAAATCAACATTGCTAATCGCCCCATCAATCAGATTTGCATCAACCCATAAACGCGCTGCAGGGGCTAACGCGATAGGCCATCCTTGGAGGATTTGTTTGGGCGATACCCCCCCGGTTAATCGCGCCTTGGTTTTAATCGCTGGTGATTGCCCGGCCGGTTCTTGATCGGTACCAGCGGCCGCATCGCTAAATTTCTCTGATCCCGATGCGAAGACTAGCCGCACTGCCCCTTCAATCACCGCATCATGATAATTCAATTTCAGCGAAGAAATATCGAGAGTCTTGCTGGCAATTTCCACGACACCTTGGGCGCGCGCCTTGCTGATTGGCAACGGTTCTTGCATGACCTTTGGAAGGTCGAGGACAATATCTGCTAGGTCGAGATCAAATTTCAGACTATCGGGTGCTTGCGACGCCAAGGGGGTCGAGGGAAGCAACCAGATATCCCCAGAGCCATGACCTTGATTGCCGGCGACATCCGTCCAATTGAGCTGGCTAATCTGAAAATGCCTTGTTGCAGGGTCAAAAACCGTCGCGAGTTTCAGTCCCGCGAACATAATCGGCACATCTTTTAACGTGATCGTCCCATTATTGGCTTCAACATATAAAAATGCGCTTTGGACTGAACCATGGAGGCTGGTCTTGATTTCAATCGTCCCAGTCGCGGCAGCATCAAACTTGTCGGCAAATTTTTGCCCGAGGATCATACCAACAATATTCCGCATCGGTGCATCATCAAAAGCAAGTGTGGCTGATATTTCTTCTGCATCAGGAATAACATCAATCAATAATTTCAAATTTGACAAAGTGCCATCAAAATCCACTGGGGCCGTAATCTCGCCGGACAGGTTTTTGCCTGAAGCATGTCGATAGAGCTTCGCTTCGACACCTTCAGCGCGCCAAACTTGACCCGAAACTTCATCGACAAATTTGAGCGATGCATCACGCAATGTCGCCCCCCGGAAAAGACGAATAAGGGGTGACGCATTAGGGTTATCTGAGCTTGTCAGCAATGCTTCGAGGAAATTTTTACTCTCTGTTGTTTGAGCATTCTCCGGCTCGCCCTTTTGCTCGCCGCGCTGGAGACCAAAATCATAATCCCCGTTTTTCAGTCTACGAATAGAAATAGCGGCATTCGTAATCTCAACATGATGCGGACTAATATTTCCGCGCATCAAATCGGCGGTTTCCACCAGCAACGCCAACTCAGATAAGTCGAGCGCTGTCTCCCCGGTCTCGGTCTTGACCACCAAATCATGAACAATCAATCGAACCGGGCCAAGTTCGCCCTTCGTATTGCGTTCTTGAATAAGATAAATACCGCCAAGCTGGACCTCACTGCCATCAGCAAAACGTCTTTCCAGCAGGCTCTCAACATGCGCTTTAACCGGCGCTAGGGTCAGACCGCCATGGCTAATTTTGCGATGTGCCACAAACCCAGCGATCGCGAGCAAGGCAACAACCAGTGCTACCAGCTCAAGGCTGATAATCACCACTTTGCCGAGCCGTCTTTTCATTGGCAATTGCCCCAGAACACGTGGCTCCCCACTCAAAATTAGCTTAACCAAGGATTGGGGTCCCCTGCAACTGATCAAAGGCCCAAAACCCTTAAATTCTGTGTATAAACCCAAGATTGACCCGGTGGCATCAGCCATCCTATGGCGTAGATTAACGACACTTCTGGAGCCTTCCGCATGACACCCCCCATGACACTCAGCATTGGCGATAAAGCCCCGGCCTTCACTTTGGAAACCGACACCGAAGGGACCATCAGCCTAAAGGACTTGAAGGGCCAAAAAGTCGTGCTCTATTTTTACCCCAAAGATAACACCCCTGGCTGTACCAAACAGGCAATCGGCTTTACCGATGAGCTCAAGGCGTTTGCCAAAGCTGGCGCCAAAATTATTGGCGTGTCCAAAGACAGCCTCCAAAAACACGCCAATTTTCGAGCAAAACAGGGACTTAAATTGGCCCTCGGGTCTGACCCAGATGGCATCGTCCTTGAGGCCTATGGCGTCTGGGTCGAGAAAAAACTCTATGGCCGGCAATATATGGGCATCGAGCGCTCGACCTTCTTGATTGATGAAAAGGGCAAAATCGGTGATATCTGGCGCAAAGTGCGTGTTGCTGGCCATGTCGATAAAGTCTTAGACGCTGTTAAGGCGTTATAGGTGGACTGTCTTTATCAACGCGCTTTGGAGGTCATCTTCGCCGCCTCCCCAGACGACAAAGTAACGCTTGCACTTTGCCTAGAAAATGACTGGCAAAATAATAAGTTAGAGGATCTTCCTGATAAAATGGTTGCTCCACCAGATCGTCCCGCCAGACCGCAGCGACCAATATTACTGCCGCCCAGCCAAGTGCCGCGACGGCGTCTGGGGACAGCCGCTGGCAGGGCCGCCCTCCTCCATGCAATCGCGCATATCGAGTTAAACGCGATTGATCTGGCTTTTGATATGATCGTCCGCTTCGGGCCCCATATCAGCTCGGCCGATCAAAAGCAGTTTTGTGCAGATTGGGTGCAAATCGGCGGCGAAGAGGCAAAGCATTATGCACTCCTTTCAGAGCGTTTAAACGAATTAGGGGTCCCCTATGGTGATTTACCAGCTCATGATGGCTTGTGGGAGGCCGCAGCGCGCACTGCTGATGATGTCCTCGCCAGACTGGCGATCGCGCCTTTGGTGTTAGAAGCGCGCGGACTTGATGTCACACCGCAGATTATTGCCAAATTCAAAGCCCAAAACGACTTGGCATCAGTCCGAATTTTAGAGGTCATTTATGCCGAAGAAATCGGTCATGTTGCCATTGGCGCCAGATGGTTTCACCAGCTCTGCGGCGAAGCGGGGCGCGATTCGTCAGCCACTTTTGCGCATTATGTCCAAGAACGGTTCCCCGCTGGCCTGAAAAAGCCGTTTAATCACGAAGCCAGACAAGCTGCCGGGCTGGAGCGTCCGTTTTACGAATTCTTAACCAATCAAAGAACTTAGAGCCATTTTAACGCTAATCTTCATCCATGTTTAAAAAATTTTATGTAAAGTTATACCGTAACCCACTTGCGAAAATGTCACAGATAGAGTGTGATGCATTTGAGCGGGGATGGGAACGGGTCGTTTTTTGCATACGTAACAGTAGCAAAAACTTTAGTAATAAGGGCAGTAGCACATGGGCCGAGAGTCAGGCCGGCTAGGTCGTTTCCTCGGGCGTCTCTTTCGGGAGCGCCAGATCTACCACCGCAGTGACGGCATCGTCCGTTTCATCAAACTTACAAGCAAGACGCAAATGGCGCTTGCCACCATCGGCATGGCATTCCTGTTATGGGTCGCCTATTCCTCGGTGAACGTCGTTTTCAAAGAACAGATTATCGTCGCCAAAGAAAAAGAGTCCAGGGTCAAAGAGGCTACCTATCGTCGCAAGCAAGACGATCTGGAAAAAGCCTATGATAATACCCAAGCTCTCAATGTCATTTTGACGCAAGAATTTGATGGGGCGATGTCAATGATTGAGAGTCGCCACGAAACCCTCGTCTCGACATATGAGAATAAGCGATCTGTTGATAATAGCTATCGCGGCCATGCCGATGCTCTTTCGGCCAATGGGGCTCCGGGAGGCCGCAAAGCTAAGAATACAAATCGGGTGATGGTTGATGCCGGTGGCCGCGAGCCGACGCCGCGCCAATCGCGGATGTCGCGTCTACGGGAAGAAACCTTGCAAGACATTTTGGCGACAAATCTTTCAGACGGCTTCAACAATATTGTCGTGCTTGATAAGCGCCAACGGGCCGCGAACCATTCTGCACGGCAGGTCGTTGCATTGGCCAAAGTTGAAGAAGATGTTCACGCCCAACGCGAAGAGTTTTACGAGATCCTGAAATCAACCGGCCTACCGGTCAATGTTGTGTTACGCCAAACCGCCGTTTCAAGAGAAATGCTGGCTCGCAAAGAGGCCCAGCAAATCGCTCAAGCCGAAGGCGTCGAGGCCTTTGATGGGTCACAACAATATGTTGGCCAAGGCGGTCCTTTTATCGCTGCCGAAAATGCCTATGAACAAGGCAAATCATTCCCAATTGTTGCAAGACGCGTCAATAGTGCGATTGATGAATTAGCGGTTCTCAACCAAGCGATGCAAACCCTGCCTTTGTCCAAACCGCTTGGCGTCGTTCACCGCGTGACCAGCCAGTTTGGCACCCGCCGAGATCCATTTACCCGCAAGCTCGCACAGCACCGAGGCCTTGACTTCAGAGCCCCGCATAAATCACCAATCCTGACCACTGGAGCGGGACGTGTAAAATTTGCCGGTAATAAACGCAATGGCTATGGCAATATGGTCGAAATCGATCATGGCAATGGCATCATCACTCGTTATGCCCATCTTAATCGTATTCATGTTAAGAGGGGCCAAAAGGTCAAGCTGCACCAGAAGATCGGTCTTCAAGGCAGTACCGGACGTAGTACCGGGTCACACCTGCATTATGAGGTCTTGTATAAAGGCCGCAGGCTCGACCCAAAGAGTTTTATAAAGGCAGGCAGATATGTTTTCGAGAGCTAAGAAGGGCAAAGGGGGAGACACTAAATCGGCACTTCAGGATCTGAATGCGCCAGACCCCGCCCCTTCATCAGCGGCGAAAACTACAGCCAAAATGGCGCCGCCTAAAAAGAACCCATCGAGATCTGGGCCGAATGTGCCCTCCTTGATCAGCGCTGATGTAATGATCAAAGGGTCGGTGTCAGCCCAAGGGGAAGTCCAATTCGATGGCACCCTCGAAGGTGACATCCGGGCCAAATCTTTGATGATCGGCGAAAGCGCGACAGTTAAAGGCGAAGTCATCGCCGAGAAAGTCCGCGTTGCCGGAACGGTCGAAGGCGCGATCCGCGCCCACCAAGTTGAACTTATGGCCACAGCCGTGGTCAAAGGCGATGTCCACCACACAGCCCTATCAATCGAAGCCGGAGCTAAACTTGATGGCAATTGTCGCCACTCAGATAAGCCGATGGACGAAACGGTTTCCGGGTCAAAGTCCCGTGTTGCCCCAAGGACATCGATGAGCGATGACGAGGCCGCGCCAGCGATAGAAACACCTGCTGGGTTCCTCAACCACAAAGGCAAAGCGGACCTGCGCTAAGCAACTTTTCATAGCGACAAATTAAAAACCTCCCGTCAGGCTTTCATCGCCACCGGGAGGTTTTTTTCAGTCTTAATTGTCAGCTCAAATCAAGCCCGTTTGCGACGACGCATCATGCCCGTCCCGGCTAAGCCAGTTAAAAATAGCAAAGCCGCGCCAGGCAATGGCACTTCGGCGGCTTGATATTCAAACTCAATATTCATCAGCCCAGTGAAATTCACTGCCGCCAATAATTCCGCAATTGACGTAACACCGCCCGGCACCATCATCGTCAGACCAACCGATACAGTTCCAAGAATATCGCCGGTATTCAGTGTGCTGCTGGTCAGGCTGGTAAGCGCGAAAAACAACGTTGCATTATTTGGATTATTCGGATCACTGAACGTATAGGATCCGCTTGTGACCACGCCAGACAGATAATTATTGCCGTTACCGATCATTGAAAATGTGCCGCCAGTTACCAAACCATTCAAGTCCGTGATTGCATTCAGATTGATCGCTGCGCCCGTGGGATTAAACGTCAGGCCGGAATAGCTGGTGACGGTTCCGGCAGCGTTGGTATCTATTTGCGTGCCATTTTGTACGGCACTACCGGTTATGTTGTTTGCATCCACAATCGCTGTTACAATCATGGCGTGCGCTTGCATTGGTACAGCTATGATGAAAATCGCCGCAACAATAGAACTCAAAGTCGATTTATGAAACATAGACTTCCCCGTTAGTTGATAAATAATACATCAAGTATATCAACATACCCCAAACTTACCGTGACGCAGCCCCCTAAAAGCAGTGGGTGGACAATGTTTCAGCGCGGGCGTATGAGCGACGAAATTCGAGGGAGTTCCCGGCATGCTGGCAACCTTTATTTCGACCTTTATCACGGCTTTTGTCACCTTGTTCATCGTCATCGATCCGGTGATGGTGACGCCCATATTTGCCACACTGACCCGCCATGAAGCGCCCAAGCGGCAACGTCAGATTGCGCTAAATGCCAGCTTTCTGGCCGCCGGATTGCTGACTTTCTTCGGATTTTTAGGCGGGCCGATGCTGCATCATCTGGGCATCGACATGGCCGCATTTCGAGCCGCGGGCGGCATCTTATTGTTCCTGATGGGGTTTCGGATGTTTTTCGAACCCGAAGGCGAGCTCGAAGCAAAAACCCCCGGACCCAAAGCCTCGGCTCGGGAAAATGTTGCGTTCTTCCCGATCGCCATTCCGATGCTGGCGGGGCCCGGCGCGATTGCGACAATGATGCTGTTGATGAGTGAAGGTAAAATCGCCGGCGGCGAAAATGCCCTCATGATGCAAGGCGCAATCATTGCCGCAATGCTGCTGACACTGTTGATCGGCGTTCTGATTATGTTTTTTGCTGGTCGCATCGCTAACGCATTGGGCAAAACTGGGATGCAGCTGATCTCGCGCCTGCTCGGCATGTTACTGATGGCGCTGGCCACACAATATGTCTTTGACGGTATCCGGGTTGGAATTTTGGAAAAAGTGGTGGGGTAGCGGGGGGAGCTATCCACTATCCGTCTGCCCGGCGCTTCGGAACTGATCGCAACGCACCTCTCGCCGACCGCACCAAAATGCAATGGCAAGAGATAGACCCCGGCCTACGCTGGGGAGACGGAGCTGTGCCGAGCCAATGTCTCTTGCACCGCTTTGACCAACCCGTCCCGCTTCACGACAAATTGCGCTGGTTGATCTTCGCGCCATTGTTTATTATCGGTGATTTGCTTTGAGAGCTGCTCGCCGAGGATCAAATCCTTGATCGTTACCTCTCCGGCACGGCGTTCATCTTCGCCGCAAATCACGGTCACGGGGGCATTACGTTTATCCGCATACTTCATTTGTGCTTTCATCCCCGATCCGCCAACATAAACTTCCGCGCGGATATCAGCGGCGCGCAACTCAGCTGCCATTTGTTGGTAGCAGCCCATCTGATCGCTTTCCAAAGCCAGCACCACCACCGGCCCGCGCGGCACTTCACTGGCCCCAGCGCGCGCCGCCAAGGCCGCGAGCAATCTTGAAACGCCGATAGAACAGCCAACCGCAGGCACTTGGATGCCTTTAAAGCGGGCGACCAGATCATCATAGCGTCCACCGCCGCCAATCGAGCCAAACTGGATCGGGCGATCCTTCTCGTCCAACACCTCGAAGGTTAGATCAGCCTCAAACACCGGCCCGGTATAATAATCCAACCCGCGAACGATAGAACTATCAATCTTGATACGGGCTTCGTCAAACCCAAGCATCTCCAATGTTCCCGCCATTTGGGTCAATGTCTCGATCCCAGCCCGGCCCGCCTCAGAAGTGCCGATAATATCCTGTAGCGCGGTGCAGGTATCGCCATTGCTCCCAGCCGTCGCGGCCATAAACGCCATCACAATATCGGCCTGGGTTTGGGTCAGTTTTGCCCCCGGCGTAAAATCACCACTTTCATCATTGCGACCCATCCCGAGCAAATAGCGAACACCTTCTTCTCCAAGTCGGTCGAGCTTATCCATCGCACGCAAGGTGATGAGCCTTTGCTCACGGCACTCATCGCCAGCTAGTCCAGCAACTTCTAGCAACCCGGCCATCGCCTGCCGATCTGAGACCCGGATAATAAAATCCTCGCGGGCCACGCCAGACGCTTCAATCGCGGCACAGAACATCGCGCAAATCTCGGCATCAGCATGGGGCGCAGGCGCTCCAACCACATC
>JAZGEB010000397.1:0-3913 GCA_036478515.1 Parvularculaceae bacterium
CCGAAACCAGCCCGTCCGATCGTCAGGCGTTTTAAGACCCCGACCAGAAAACCATGTTCCCAGCCATTAGCTTGATCAAATGCCTGCCAACTGGAAACTGTGACTAGTCTATGGGCGCTGGAGGGGGCGGGGATAAAATTTTATTATCGTGTAGGGTCAGGAGGTTATAGGAAAAAACCTTGTGAGTTTTGACCCTTTCGCGCTTCCCCGGCGAAGGCCGGGGCCCAGCTCTGGACGAGCTAGGAGGGCGGACTTAGCGGCGATGGACCCCGGGCCTTCGCCGGGGAGACGGTGCTGGAGGTAATGTTGGTTCACGGTTGAAATGCAACACGTACCCCGCCCCAAATAATTTCAAACCGTCATCCCGAACTTGTTAAACGCGTTTTCGCGTAGCGAAACGCGTGGCGACAGTCGTATCGAAGATACGGGCGAGAGCCCGGGATCTCGTGAGATACCCACCGGACTCTGGCTCTCAGAGACCCCGAAACAAGTTCGGGGTGACGGTATTATTTTTTTAATCTGTTGTCCCAGCTCGCCCAGAGGGTCGATCCCCTCGGTATAACCCGCACCTCTTCGATGAGGGCTATCAAAAACCCGACCTGCGGCATTGTTACCAATTTTGAAAATTCAATTCGGCATCTTACCGGTGATCAGGGCCCAGAGGGTTGCCCATCCGGTTAAACCAACAGCTTTACTGCCAAAGCCATAATGATCTGGTTGCTGTTCAATAAAAATTTGCCGCTTCATTTCCCACCCGGTCTGATCATCGAATAAACCAAGCCCCAGAGCCAGCGACTTTATTGTTTTGGAGCGGTGCCAAATCGCACTGCCACATCGCTCACAATTTGCACGATCTGCAATGCGCGATGATTTCCAGATTTTTATCGGCCCCTCAATATCCGGCTCCCCTGTGATCCGAACCGCCATCCAGACGCCGCCGATCCATCTGCGACACATCCGGCAATGACAAACACCGAAGCTTTTTGTCGCTGTCGCTTTGAAGGTAACAGCCCCGCACGCACATCGCCCGGTCAATTTTGTCGGGTCAGACATATTGTTTATCCTCCTGGCACAGATTAAAATAACTGCCTTCACATGTCCCGTCATCCCGAAACAAGTTCGGGATGACGGGTGATTGGGTTTTTGGTGCACCCCCCCTAATGTCGCGTGAAAACACCGCTCTCCTGTGTTGCCACACCATTTTCTGCATAGGTTTCGCGACGTTTGATGGTATCTTTGTCGATAATCTCAAAGTCAAAAGCTCGGCAGTGATCATGGTCTGGTGAGATCAGATTTGTGATGCTTTGGGTTTCAAATTTCAATTTTCCGTCTTCGTGCTTGGTGAACAACAATCGGGGTTGATTGCCCAGCGGACAATAATGGGTCGCGATAAAATCTGCCCCGTCCATGTGGTAGATGGTCAGCGATTCCAAATCCGGTTTAAGCGCCCATGTCTCCAGCATCACTGTATCATGACAGCTCATCTTGTAATGCACCCTAGATATGCGGCCATGATCATGCTGAACCTGCCAGTTTCCCAATAAAGCTTTCAAAGACTCAAAGGCAAGAGCAGCGTCCATATTTATTTCTTCTTTATTTCTTTCGGCCAAAGCCAAAAAAGCTGAAGCCTTTTTTGCGCGGCTTGTCGGCATCGCTTTGTTGCGTGGTCACAGCTTCTTTGGTGAAGGATTTTTTACGGTTTTTTTTTGACGGCTTGGCGCCACCCTCGCGTAATTCCGGCAAGACATAGTCTTTGAACATCTCGCGCAGTTTTGTTTTCAAGACTTTGCCGGTCGCACCGAGGGGAATTTCATCGACGATTTCAACCGCGTCTGGCCAAGAGATTTTATCCATCTTGCCGCAGACGAATTGACGAATATCTTCCGGGTCGGTGGTTTTGCCATCGGCCAATTGGACAATCAGCAAGGGCCGCTCGAGCCATCTTGGGTGTTCAACCCCGATCACCGCTGCTTGGACGACATCTGCGTGCAACAGGGCGGTGTTTTCAATATCAATGGTTGAAATCCACTCGCCGCCAGATTTAATTACATCTTTCGACCGATCGGTGATCTGCATCCTGCCATCGGGGTGAATGACCGAGACATCGCCCGTATCAAACCAGCCATCCTCTGTCAGGGTCTGGCCGTCATAATTATAATAATCCGATAGCACCCATGGTCCCCTCGTCTGCAAATGACCTGAGGAGACGCCATCATGGGGTAAAATTTTTCCCTCTGGCGTGACCAGACGCAGCTCGATAAAGGGGATCGGGCGGCCCTGACGCAACTGGATCGGGATCCGTTCTTCAAGTGTCATATTGGCAAATTCCGGGTCTTCTTTATTCACGGTCCCGGTCGGGGACATTTCAGTCATGCCCCACCCTTGACGCACGCCAACGCCGTGGGCGTCAAAGCCGCGAATAAGATGTTCGGACAAGGCCGCGCCGCCAACCAATGTATATTTCATCTTGCCAAAATTGCCTTTAATGCTGTTCACATATTGCAACAGGCCAAGCCAAACAGTTGGCACACCGAGGGAATATGTCACCCCCTCCTCTATAATCATCCGATGCAAACTTTCACCATCCATGCCTGGCCCTGGCAGCACCAGCTTAGTCCCCATCATAAAGGCCGAATACGGTATACCCCAAGCATTGACATGGAACATCGGCACAACGGGCAAGAGACAATCAGTTGCATCAACGCCAAATGATGATGGCAGCGACGTCACCAGCGTATGCAAGACCACACCGCGATGAGAAAATAAAACACCCTTGGGCTTGCCAGTGGTCCCTGACGTATAACACAAACCGCAGGCGGCGTTTTCATCTAGCTCGGGCCAGTCAAAGCTGTCCTTCTCGCCGGCGATCAACTCTTCATAAATCAACGTCCCGGCCGGCACCCCGGATGGATGATTGGCTCTGTCAGTTAACGCGACATAATTTTTCACGGTTTTCAAATGCGGTGCGAGCGCATTGACCAACGGCGCGAACGAGGTATCGAATAATACCAGCTTGTCTCCCGCATGGGTCATGACATACGCGGCGTTTTCCGGCCCGAGGCGCGGGTTAATCGTGTGACAGACCGCGCCGATGCATGAGATTGCATAATAAAGTTCAAACTGGCGATGGGTGTTCCAGCCCATGACGCCGACCCGGTCGCCCTCTTTGATCCCGAGCTTGACCAGCATATGCGCTGCCTTGGCGATGCGCTTGCCCGCATCAGCAAAACTGTAGCGATGCGTACCGCCTTCAACCAGATTGGTGACGATTTCCTTGTCAGGATAAGTCCGTAGTCCATGCGCCATGATGCCGGTGATCAGGAGCGGGGCATTCATCATCAAACCCTTCATGGGGCATTCCTCCGGTGTTATTAAACTTGTTAGAGGTTAGTCTGGCAAATAGCGCCCATTCTCGCAAGGCTTCGAGCTTATATCTTGGGTTAGCGCTTGATCGCCTGTATTTGCGCCTTGGCCCATGCTTTGCCCGCGGGAAAGCCAGCAGCGATCCAGCTATTTTCCAACTCAGCTAATGTCGCCCCGATTTGCGGACCATCTTGAATGCCAGCCTGTTGCAAATGCTTGCCGCTGATCGGGAAGGTCGGCACATCCCAGCGCTCGGGTAGGCTGAACAGCTGGGTCCAATATTTTTCGGTATCAGGCTTTGCGCTCACCTGCTGGCGGGCTCTGGCAAGCTGACAGCCATCTTGGAAAGCTTGGGGCTTATGGCGATAGAGGAGCTCTTTGGCCGTCGTCTCATCGGGCCGGACGGCGATTGATTTGGCCGCAACCAACGCTGCCAGACGTCGCTTTGATTGTTTTTTTGACGATCGCAAAGCCTGATCGAGCCCGGTTCCAGCTTGCGGCCATAACGCCGCCAGACCAATTTCCAGTGCCAAGGCTTCATCGCGCCAAA
>JAZGEB010000398.1:0-2409 GCA_036478515.1 Parvularculaceae bacterium
GCCAAGGATGGGCGCGGCATGCTGAATGTGTTGGCGGCGGACAAATTAATGTTAGCGCCAAAACTTTATGCCACCTTCTTATTGTGGCTGTTGTCTGAATTGTTTGAGGAACTGCCTGAAATTGGCGATCCGGAAAAGCCGGTTTTCGTGTTCTTCTTTGATGAAGCTCATTTGTTGTTTGATGATGCCCCCGATGCGCTGATGGATAAGATCGAGCAAGTTGTCCGGCTGATCCGTTCCAAAGGGGTGGGCGTTTATTTCGTCACCCAGAACCCGCAAGATGTGCCGGACGAAATCTCCAGCCAGCTCGGCAATCGGATCCAACATGCGCTGCGCGCTTTTACGCCAAAAGAACAACGCGTGATAAAAGCGGCAGCGGAAACCTTCCGGGCTAATCCGAAATTCAAAAGCATCGACGTCATAACCGAATTGGGTATTGGCGAAGCGCTTGTCAGTACCCTGCTGAAAAAGGGCGTGCCCTCAATGGTCGAGCGCACGCTAATCCGCCCGCCCTCCTCGCGATTGGGACCGATTAGTGAAAAAGAGCGACAGGCCATTCGGGCCGCAAGCGACCTCGGCGATAAATATGATGAGATGATCGACCGCTTCTCGGCCGAAGAATCATTGAAACAAAGGCAAGAAAATATCGCCAAGCGACAGCAAAAAGAAAAAGACCGGATTACGAAAGAGGAAGAGAGGGACAAGCGGGATTTGGCTAAAGCACGCAAAAAACGCAAAGGCAGATCAACCGGCAGACGCCGCTCCCGGCGCATGTCGACGACAGAAAAAATGGCCGGTCAAGCAACCCGAACCGCGACACGGACGCTGGTCAATGCATTGGTGCGCGGCATTCTCGGCAGCTTTAGAAGATAGCCTCAAAAGATAAAACCCGCTGACAGTGGGGCGACCGTCAGCGGGTTTCTGGAACATCGGGAGAAATGCTGGGAATGCATCTCACACCCGATGGATAAATTTTTGCGGCCTATTCATCCAAAATGGCTGGCCAGTTTGCATCAGCCTTGGCGATAAATCCCGGCATGTCTTTTAGCCATTTTTTTTGAATCCCCTTGGAATAATTGAGATATAGCTTGCCGCCTTCGATGGTCCAAAATTTTGGTTTGCCTGCTGCCAGCTTGCCCTGCGCCAACGCCCAAGCACAATAGCCGCCATATTGCGGTGCATAATTTGTGGGATTGGATTTAAAACTTGCCAGATTTTCCGCCGAAGAAAAAGACCACTCGGCCCCATTATAATTTGTGACAAATTCTGCGTTGCCTTTAACCGCCGCACTTTGGGTAAAATACGCAACCACATCATAGCCGCCAGCCGCGCTGTTAGAGCCGCGCTTGGTATAGACGGGGTCAGCTGCGAGCGCGCCCACGAGCATTGTGGATATAATCATTCCCATACTGAGAATAAGGGACATCGCAATGTTACGTTTTTTGGTCATTAGGTTTTCCCATTTTTAAGTCGTTTGCGTCAGCCCTCTATGCGCCTTCGCGCGCAAAAATGCACCTCACAACTGCTTGATGTTTGTGGTTTGTATGGTCGTTGGTTGGGGATAATTGATATAATAAAACGTTTACCACGGCTTGACCCGCTGCGCCGGTATTGCCCCCTCACCCACTCGCGAAGGGCTCGCTGGCCTCTCCCAAGGGAGAGGAAAGATTCCCTCTCCCTTGGGAGAGGCACAAATTTTCCTTAAAATTTGGGTGAGGGGTCAATACTCCCGCCCAAAACCAAATCACTCAATTCCAAATCGGTCATCCCGGACGCCGATAGGCGCGCCGGGACCTGAGGCCCGCATATCAGATCCCGGGTCTTCGCCCGGGACGACACATCCAGCGTGAGGGGCGTAGGTGCATTGGCGTCCACGGCATAAACCATCCGCTTCCCCTACTCCACCCCCGGGGCTTTTCGCATCTGTTTCACCAGCCCGCGTTTTTTCTTGGCGTCGACGCGTTTGCGTTTTTGGTTGAGGGAGGTTTTTTTGCGGATGCGGATCTTCGGCGCGATCAGGGCTTTTAGCAATAAGGTTTTCAAGCGCGCACGGGCGTCTTCGCGGTTGAGTTCGCGGCGGCGATGGGTCATCGCTTTAATAATAATTACGCCGTCCTTGGTCAGGCGCTTACCGGCCAGCCTTGCGGCCCGCGCACGCATGGGCACTGGCAAATCACTGACGCCATATAAATTAAACCGCAATTGCACAGCGGTTTCGACCTTGTTGACATTCTGCCCTCCGGGTCCACTGGCGCGGATGAAGCTTTCCGATAAGTCGGCCCCATCAATCTCATATCTATCTGTCAGTCGCATGGGGCTTCTTTAATCAATCGGGACATTGCTTGGAGCGACGACATTGTCCTCCTCCCGATCCCGGCATATGGGCCAGAACATCTCATGTTGCCAGCT
>JAZGEB010000399.1:0-2502 GCA_036478515.1 Parvularculaceae bacterium
GAATAAACTGTGTAGCCACAATCGGTTCCTGATGATCATCAACCTTGTGCCCGGCCTGTTGCCAAGCTGGCAAACCGCCTTGCAACACCCGGACATCCCTCGCGCCCATGATGGTCAAGCTCCACCACACCCGCGCAGCAGAAAATAAGCCTGCCGTGTCATAGACAATGATTGTGTCCCTGTCGCATATCCCAAGCTTGGCGAGAGCCTGAGCAAATTCATCAGGCGTGGGCAGCATATGAGGGAGATCAGAAGCTTGATCCGCAATCGCCTCAATATCAAAAAACACCGCCCCCGGAATATGTCCAGTCTTAAATTCAGCACGACAGTTGCGGTTTTGCGCTGACATATACCAGCTTGCATCAATGATTTTGAGATTAGGCAAATGGGCCGCGAGCCATTTCACGGTGACGAGGTAGGGCGAATTGGTGTCTGGATCAATGCCGATCATGAAACAAGTATAAAGCGCTCGGGATAATTCTACCAGAGGGGCTGTCTCATTTGTGGCAAAAGCCTGATCGAGCGCTTGGTGGATCAAGCCCTCATCCATGCCAGCGATTTTCCCCGGCACTGATGATTAGGCCATAACCCTCAGCCAAACATCACGCCTTTGGTGCCTTCTTGCCAAGGCTCATATTTAGTCATGACAGCGGCAAAGCGGTCGGACGTTAAAAACCGTGTCAGCCAGTCCTGCACGTTGGGGATGGCTTGCGCTAAAAACCAATCTTTATCTGTATGCGCATATTGCCGGATAAAAGGTAACAGCGCCATGTCGGAATAAGTCGGTGTGTCGCCAAATAGATAGGGGTTAGACCCAAGTTGATCATTGATATGTTTGAGAATATTGAGCCCAGAGTCGCGCTCAATTATGGGATCCGCATTTTCATATTTGTCAGGATATTTGTAAGCATCGAGATGGCGTTTGAACGAACCAGTGCCTTGGGTCGTCATCTCGACGATTTCAGCCCGCATGGCTTGATCGCCGTCAAGCCAGCCTTCCGGGTCATTTTGCGCCAGCGCCCAATCCATGATCTCGATGCTTTCATCAATCGCGCTGCCGTCTGGCAAGAGCAATGCGGGAATTGTCGCATTGGGAGAGATCGCCAGCAGGGAGGCAGGCTTATTACGCAAAAAAACTTCGCGCAGCTCTACGCGTTGTGCACTGACGCAAATTGCCAGTCGCGCGCGCATGGCGTAGGGACATCTGCGGAAAGAATAGAGGATTGGGTGTGTCATTTTTTCCCCGAACTGCCGATATGTTGCTCGCCGCGTTGTTTGGCCAGCTCGACTTGTTTGTGGCGTTCTTCAAAACGGGCCAAATCTTCAGCGCTTCTGGTGCCGATGCAATGCGGACAGGAGACGCCGGGGCGGTAGTCCTCAGATTGTTTTTCTGCTTCACAAATCGGCATCCGGCAGGCATGACACAGATCATAGTCGCCAACTTCCAAGCCATGCCGGACTGAGACGCGATTGTCAAAAACGAAGCAATCGCCTTGCCATGTGCTTTCATCTTCGGGGATATTTTCGAGATATTTTAAAATCCCGCCTTTCAGATGGAACACATCCTCATAGCCTTGATTGAGCATGAAGGTTGAAGCTTTTTCGCAGCGAATACCGCCCGTACAAAACATCGCGATTTTCGGTGTGGTGCCGTTTTGCTGTTTTAATTTTTCAACAAAAGCGGGGAATTCACGGAACGATGTTGTCTGCGGATTTAGCGCACCATCAAAACTGCCGATCGCTACTTCATAATCATTACGCGTATCAATGAGGATAATATCCGGGTCGCAAATTAGCGCATTCCAGTCTTGTGGCTCAACATAGGTGCCGACAATCTCATTCGGGTCGACACCCTCTGCGCCAAGGGTGACAATTTCCTTCTTCAGCCGCACTTTCATCCGGTGAAATGGGTGGTCCTCGGAATAGGAAAATTTGACTTCCAAAGGGCCGATTTCATTGCGGGTTTCTAGCCAAGCGAGAACCGCCTTGATGCCTTTGTCTGGCCCAGCAATGGTGCCGTTAATCCCCTCATGGGCCAATAAAACAGTACCGTACACATCATGAGATTGACAATATTCTTGCAATGGTTGTTGCAAAGCAGGGAAGTCCGGCAGCGAGACAAATTTATAAAGGGCAGCAATTGTATAGGTCATAGACTGGTGCGAGTTTTCAAGGTTAGCACGACGAATGCACCGCCGATGACCAAGCATAAGGGGGAATATAGCCACAGATCATATGTCGCGAAAGGTTCTGTTTGCTCAATATTTAGCGGCGTCATCAAAAATCCCATCACCCCTCGGCCAAGAAATATAATGGTCAAGACGCCAGCGCCAAGACGGGCGAACCAGCGCGGGCCGATTGCGATCACGCCGCTGGCAAGCAGGGCGACGAGACCAGCGGCAAATATCAACCCGGCAACGATTAATGTCATTCCCTTGCCGAACATCTCAGTCATGCCGGGGACGCCGACGACGGTTCTGATTAACTCATCAACGGTTTTGC
>JAZGEB010000400.1:0-3424 GCA_036478515.1 Parvularculaceae bacterium
GTATGGGCGATTTGTCCTTCATAGATGCGGCAACACGATGTATCATTGCTTGATCGCAAGGGGGGTGGTCTTTGTCGGGCCCTTAAAATGCGACATTATACCAGTTGGTCCCGATTGGCTGAGGGCAGTTTTTTGCTCAACTGGCGACATGAGAGAGATTTATGAGTAAGCAAATTTTATCTGCATTTTTGGGCTTTGGTTTGATTGGGTGTAGCTCAGTTCAAGGTCAGCTATCCGATATTGTGTTTATGCCAAATTCGGCCTCTGACCAACGGGCAGAAGATGAAATATCTCTCGAGATTGCGTTTAGCGCCAATGCTCCGGCGGCGAAAATTGACCCTGATGTCGCAGAAGAGATGGTCGTAGAAGCTTATAGTCTTTCAGGTTTCAGCGGCGTCTCTGCTTCTGCCAAAATGGCTGAGATAGCGATTTCGCAAATTGGCAAGACCCTAACCCAAGAGGCGCAACGCTACACCGCCAGCTATTCCTCCGAAGCTTCAAGCGATGCGTTTTATTTTTTCGACAACCCGTCCGGTTATTCCCAAATTGATGAGGCGACAAGGATCAGAGCCACAAGTGAAATCCAATTTGCCGGATTTAAATTTACCAGATGGATCAAGCAAGGCAGCAAGGATGAGCGCAAGCGAGCGATGACTATTTGCGCTATTGCGCTGCCCAATACGACGGATCAATTTTTCCAGATTATTCCGATTTCTTATCAAATGACCTATTCAAAAGCAAAACTCATCGGCTTTAATATGCTCTCTCCATTTGGAGTCGACATCTTAAATCCTTGGGAGATTATTACCGATCCTTTGACCGGTAAGGGCTATGATAAAATTCCCTCTGATACTGATCTGGACTTAACCATGGCCGTTAGTTTTGAATATCTTCATTATACGGGGGAAAATGATGAGTTGGTAACAACAGCGGTTAGCCCCAACACGTTTGATGTCAAGGGTTTGAAAGTCACGGGGAAACCGTATCAGGGTCGTTTTTCAGCGTTTAACAAATTCGTGGCTGACATGAACAAAGAAGATGATACCGGGGCAGGGGGGTATGAATTTGAATGTAACGATGAAACAACACCGGAGCAAATCGCTGATTATCGCGACAAGATAATGGGCTTGCCGCTGGATAATTTTCCCCGGATGAGATTAGGATCAGGGGCGAAAATTTTTCCAAGCTCGCCGCGCGTGATGGGTGATTTTGGCAATGGCAATTTCATGATCAAGGTCGAGGTCACGGAATTTGATGATTACGGCAAACGCATTGGCGAAGTGAGCAAGGCGTTTGATCAAAACAAATCATCTTTGCAGCAAAAGCTGACCGATAGTTTGAATTAACCGGCTTGCGAAGATTTAACATGCCAAGACCATGGACTTTTTAAGATGACCGGCGGCGAGACACGCGACACGGGCAACAGGGTCGCCAGAACCCGGTTGGGCGACTTTTTGTGGGTCCTGGCTTTGGTCACAGCTGTGATGTTAGCGTTTGGGTTTTTCGGGCTGACATGGTTGCGCGCCGGGCAGATCTGGCTGGTACTGGCGGCAGGGCTGGCTTTACTCTATTTTTTGCTGGCTAAAATCGGCGCAACACATCCGATACAACGCAATTTATCAGATCAGACCGAAGCTTATGAACGACTGCGGGCGGTGTTGAATGCGTTGCCAGAGCCGGTGATTTTAATGCATCGCAATGGCGAAATTGATTTGGCTAATCCGTCTACTGAGCGATTGTTTGGGCGCTCGCTTGGCGGGGCCACAAGTGAGGGGCGTCATATCTCGACCATGTTGCGGGCGGCGTCTGTGCATGAGGCGGTGAAAAGAGCCTTTGCTGATGGGACCCCGCAAAAGGCAACTTTTGTCGCGACCGGACCTGTCGACCGCGAGTGTCAAGCCTACATCTCGCCTTTGAAAGGCATCACTGAAACGGGGGCGCAGACAGAAGATGAAAGACGGGTCGTATTGGTGATTACAGACCTGACCAGAGAGCGTCGCCTCGATACGATGCGCTCGGACTTTATCGCCAATGCCAGTCATGAATTACGCACGCCGCTGGCGTCGATGATGGGGTTTATCGAAACCTTGCGCGGCCATGCCAAGGATGACCCAGAAGCGCGCGCGAGATTTCTATCGATTATGGAAAGTCAGGCAGCGCGGATGCAGCGATTAGTGCAAGACCTGATGTCTCTCTCGGCGATTGAATTGAACGAATTTCAACCGCCATCAGAGCCGGTTGATTTGCACGGCGTGCTCAATGAGGTCAAGGCCAGCATGGCGCCGTTGGAACAACAATATGGCGGTCGAATTAGTTTGCAAACTGATGAAAATTTACTGATCGCTGGCGACCGCGATCAATTGATCCAGCTGGTGCAAAATCTTGCGGACAACGCGCTAAAATATGCCGGTGAGCCGCCCGAAGTGGAAATTCGCCTTGGTCGTGGCCTGCCACCCAGCATGTTGTCCGGGGCAGGATCGAGGGGGCAACGCACCGGCGAGACCCCGGCTTTGGTCAGCGCGCATTTGGGCGTGACGGTTGAGCAATTGGTCTGGATCCAGTTTCGCGATAATGGCGAGGGCATCGCCCCGGATGCCTTGCCGCGCTTGACCGAAAGGTTTTTTCGGGTCGATGTCGAACAGAGCAAATCAAAAGGCGGCACCGGACTTGGACTGGCAATTGTCAAACACATCGTCAACCGTCACCAAGGGGGCTTACAAATCGAGAGTGCGCCCGGAAAGGGCAGTAGCTTCACCTGCATGTTCCCAGGATATGTTGGCTGAGTGCCCGCCGCTTCACCATAGTGTCACAAATTGAGCGTATGACTGCTAGGTTGAAATCTTGTCACAAGGACGCATATGGCGTTTTCGCTCCTGAAAACCAAATATTCAAACCGATTTGACCGGCTCGCCGTCAAGCTGACCAATATGGGTGGCTTGGTGGAGGGGCAGTTGGCGCAAGCGGTTGAGGCGATGACCCGTCCCAACGGGGCGCAGGCGCAGGCGGTGATCGAAGGTGACGCCAGGGTCAATCAAGCCGAGAGCGACATTGAAGCCCTCGTCCATGAATTGATCCAATTGCGTCTGAGCCCTGAGGAGGCCCGCCAAGCTGCGGCTGGATTGCAACTTATCAATGAGCTCGAGCGGATCGGTGATCTAGCCAAAAATATCGCCAAAAGATCGATCATTCTGGCAGGGTCTGACCATGCCCCAGCGAGCGGCAGCCTCGCGCGAATGGGGCGGGTGGCGCTGCGCCAACTCTCGGCGGTGCTGAACGCGATGACCGATGCCGATGATGATGCCGCGCTCGCGGTGTGGGGCGGCGATGAGCATTTGGATGGGCTTTATAGCGCGGTGTTTTTGGAAGTGTTGGAATGCATGCGCAAAGATCCGCTCTCGGTCACGGCGGGAACGCATATGGTGTT
>JAZGEB010000401.1:0-4567 GCA_036478515.1 Parvularculaceae bacterium
CAGCCGATCAATCTGGTTCGCGAAGGCTTGCCGGCTTTTTTCCTAGCGACGGGAACTGGCGATACAACTGTTAAACAACGCAATACAGAAGAACTAGCTAAGCGCTTGAAAGCTGTCGGTGTACCGGTGACGGAACATTATTATGATGGGCTAACGCACGCTGATACCTTGACATCGTTGACGACCAAATATCGTGGGAAGTCGAGCGAATATGCTGATATTTTGGCGTTTATGAAAGCCGTCCTTACACCGCAGCAAATTGTGGAGGCTCTCCCGGTTGAGGAACCGGCGGAACCTGAAGAACCGAAAAAAGAAGTTATTCGCGTCTCGTTGGATGAAAAGGGCCTATTGTGGATGGATGGGGTACAGATTAAAATGGCTGACCTACAACCGCTGCTGAAAGACGAGCTGGGCAAATATCCAAACGCCAATATCCTGATCCGGGCAGCGGATAATCTTGATAATGAGACTATTCTGGAAATGGTCCGGCAGGTGAAGGAAGTTGGTCCGGGAAAATTCTCCATGGATCAAACCCATTAGAACAATTCCGAGGTCCGATGGTTCTCTGCTTTTACGGTGAGACAAGCCAGCGAGGTAAGGTCATTTTACAGCACACGAACCAGATTGCCTCGGAAATGCTTCAGGGTGACGATTGACTGATCCTCTTCAATTCCAAATTAAATGGCTCGCTAGGTTAGTCGCGTTTGATACGACTTCCGCGCTGAGCAATCTTGCGTTAATAGAGGACATTGAAGGGTGGTTGACTCAGCATGATGTCAGCTGCAAGCGAGTGCCGAATGCAGATGGCACCAAAGCCAATCTCTATGCGGTGGTTGGCCCTCATGTCGAGGGCGGTGTGGTGTTGTCGGGGCATACGGATGTTGTTCCCGTCGAAGGGCAAGACTGGGCTACTGACCCGTTTACGTTGAGCGAAAAAGACGAGCTATTTTTTGGTCGCGGCACTTGCGATATGAAAGCGTTTTCAGCGATCGGCTTGTCTTTAGTGCCGGAGATGCTCAGCGCCAGATTAAAACGCCCGATCATTTTTGCCCTGTCTTATGATGAGGAAATTGGCTGTCTTGGTGCGCCGGATATGATTGAGCAGATTATTGCCCATGTGCCGCGCCCGGCGGCGGTGATTGTCGGTGAGCCAACTCTCATGAAAGTGGTTGATGGTCATAAGGGGATTGCTTCTTTTGACGTCAATGTCACCGGCTTTACGACCCATTCAAGCCAGACCGATCGCGGGGTCTCAGCGGTGATGATGGCCGCGCGGTTGATTACTTGGATTGAACGCGAAGCGACCAGGCTGTCCAACATGCCACCAGCAAAAGGCGGCTTTCAGCCCGCTTACTCGACCATGACCGTAAATGTGGTGCAGGGCGGGACACAGCTGAATATTATGGCGGCGGCCTGTTCCTTCCAGTTTGATTTGCGCACTGTGCCAGATGATGATCCAGCCGATATTTTGGCACGATTTAAAGCGTATGCAGACGAAGTCCGGCGAGAAATGCAAGCCCGAAACGGGGCGTGCGACATTGAAATTATCCAGATGACCAATGCCCCATCTTTGCGGCCACAAGACAAAAATGCCGCGGCTGATTTGTGCAAATCGATAACCGGACACAACCACTTGGAAGTTGTGTCTTATGCCGCAGAAGCAGGGCAGTTTCAAGGCGCGGGGTTGGACACGGTGATATGTGGGCCCGGCTCGATTGACCAGGCGCATCAGGCAAATGAATATATTGCCCGCAGTGAATTGGCGGCAGGCACGGCGTTTATGCGAAAATTGATCAAGCGATTAAGCGAGTAGGGCGGGATTTATCCCGCCGCCCGCATCTCCAATTTTTACACTCCCTTAACCATGATTTCACAGCCTTTAAAAAAGCCGTTACCAAACTCTTAAATTAATCTTATCGTAACGATAAAACATCGTACACAGCCTAGTTTACCAGATAATTTTACCTGTGATTAAGAATGCAACCGCCATGATGATCGCCTTAAAGGATCTTTTTGGAGTGCTAAGGGCATGGGTGGAAAACCAATCGAGCGCTGTCGCGGATGCGGCTCAAAATCACTAACGCCTGCTTTCACCTTTGGCGGTGATGCTGCTTATGTATTTTGTGATGGCGAAAAAGATGCAACAGCTTGTGGTCTGTTGCAACGGGCAGCAACACCTTTGCTTCAAGACACGATTGATACTGCCCCGCCAGTGACCAGAACCCATCGCCACCGCTTACGCGGTGCTGTGACCGAAGCCATGGAAATGATTTCGACCAGAGATGGATTGGCCCTCGACATTGGCTGCGGTGATGGCACTTTAATGTCATTTTATCCGCGTTGGATTGAAGCCTATGCGGTTGATCAACTGATGCCAGATGAACGCATCCGCGATTGGGGCAAAGCCGTACACGGCTCTTTTCCTGAGGGCGATGTCGTCAAGACTCTACGTAGCCATATCGGCAAGCGCAAATTCGATGTTATTACCGCCATCTCTGTGTTCCAAGAAATTGAAGACCCGTCTGCCTTTTTTGGGGGGATCAAAGACCTGCTTGCCGATGATGGGGTTTGTGTTCTCGAAACGCCATATGCGTCTCTGGGTCTGGTGCGCAATGCTGTTGGTATGTTCCACAATAGCGCATTAACGATCCATACATTGACGACGATTGAGCGCCTTGCTCGCTTAAACGGACTGAAAATTGTCCGCGGCGCGATGACTGAAACGGATGGCGGCGCCTTGCGCCTTTTCCTGACTCATAATTGTTACGTCGGTCATGATTATGTGCCATGGCTCGAAAGCCTGGCGCGGCTTTGGGATGAGGAAATCGCGCTCGCTTTAACCAGCCGGTCAACATATCAAGCCTTTTCTCATCGCATCGATGCTAACCGGCAAACGGTTGATAGCTTCTTGGAAGAGATGCGTGATTACGGCGAGCATGCTCATGTAATCGGTTCGGATCCGGCGATGATAGCGTTACTTGAAGCTTTTGAAATTGGTCCTGATGTCGTCTCTTTCATTGTTTCTCGCCATGAAGATAAAATTAGCTCTCGGGTTCATATTGGTCGCGCTGAAGCGGGGATCGAGGTGATCTCGGAAGAGGACAGTCGGCAGGCATCACCTGATGTGTATCTGGCACCTAACAGTTTGCGACGGGAAATATTAGAGCATTGGCGCGAATCTATTTTCGCCGGTGTGCGGATTGTTTTCATGACCCCTGATTTGGAAATTGTCGATGCCGATAATTATGGTACCGAGCTTGGTAAATGTCTGGCGTTGACCGATGGGCCCGGCAGTTTGGAGACGCTAAAAGCAGTGCTCTCAACTGTGCGTCGCCCGCGCCTTGTGGCTGTCAGCAATGGCTAAGCATGAGAGTCCGCCCGCTTAAATAGCTTGCGCGCGAGACCAGAGCGTGAAAACTTAATCCCTCAAACAAAGATATTGGAGGGATTGTTATGACCAATAAAACGCTAATAGCCGTGAGCATTTGCGCAAGCTTGATGGCAGCATCATCGGCATGGGCGCAAGACACCACTGTGATCCATGCCGGGCACCTGCTTGATGTGCCGGGCACAGCGCCAAAATCCAATCAAACGATTGTGATCGTCGACGGCAAGGTCGTCCAAATTATGCCAGGGTTTGTGCCAGCAAGCGAGGTGGCAGGTGCCGCCAAAAATGTCACGTTCCATGATCTGTCAGAGTATTTTGTTCTTCCCGGTTTGATTGATGGCCATGTCCATTTGCTCAGTGAACAGAACCCTCAAGGCCGATTGCAAAATGTCCAGATGTCAGAAGCCGACCGCGCGATGTATGGTGCCAAACATGCCTCTGTAACATTGCAAGCAGGTTTCACCACGGTGCGCGATGTTGGCGCGGGGAGTAGCGATGCTATTTTCGCTTTGCGCGATGGTATTGCTAAAGGCTGGATAGAGGGACCGCGACTATTTGCGTCGGGCGCAACAATTTCTGTCACCGGGGGCCATGGTGATGGCACCCAAGGCTATCGCGATGATATTGCCCATGTGATGCATTCGACTGGGGTTTGCAACGGTGTTGCCGCTTGTCGAATGGCAGTGCGAGAGCAAGTGCGCAAAGGAGCTGACCATATAAAACTGACCGCAACCGGCGGCGTTTTGTCCAATACATCAGCGGGCACCGAGCAGCAATTTTTTGAGGATGAATTAAAAGCGATCATGGAAACGGCCCATTCGATGGGGCGCAAAGTCACCGCGCATGCGCATGGCGTCAATGGCATTAATGCGGCGTTGAAAGCTGGGGTCGATTCAATCGAGCACGGAACATATATGGATAAGCAATCGGTGCGCTTGTTCAAAAAACACAAAGCCTATCTGGTGCCAACCTTATTGGCCGGGGCGACAGTGGTTGAATGGGCAGAGCAGCCGGATACATTTCTAACGCCGCCGCAAGTTGAAAAGGCGCTTAAGGTTGGGCCAAAAATGCATGATATGGCAAAACTCGCGCATAAAAGCGGTGTGAAAATTGCCTTTGGTACAGATAGCGGTGTCTCGCGTCACGGGCGTAATGCACGCGAATTTGCTTTACTCGTCG
>JAZGEB010000402.1:0-2004 GCA_036478515.1 Parvularculaceae bacterium
CCAATCTGTCGGTAACCAGCGCGCTCTGGCACTGCGCGATAGTAAGCCCAGTCGGCAATATTGCGGGCGACCGGGTCTTTGATCCGGGTGCGCAGGGTTTCAGCGGCGGTCCAGCGCCTTTTATCCATCGAGGAAAAAAATTGCTCGAGTGTGTGATAGTCGTTTTGGGCAATGTAAGTCGGGCCGGGGGTATCTGGTTTGACCCGGGGGATTGGCGTTGAATAGCCGCCCAGCGCTAAGCTGACCGTGAGCAATAGAGCGGTCATCACGCCTTGGCGTTTGATATTCCTGATCCCCATAACGCAACCTATTTCCTTGTTCTATTATCCCGACTAGGGCGTGATCATAGCCAGTGTTGGCTCTGGACAAAAGGCCTGACCCATGTGGCGCTAACGCAACAATATGGCGGCAATGAGCATCCCCGCAAATGGCCGCAAAAGCGCCTTGAAAGCCCCGGTAATCAGGCGTAACCATGCGCCTCTATTGCTTAAGAGAGCCTTTAAAATCATGACCCCTGTTAATCTTACTGGTGCAATAACCGCTCTCATAACGCCTTTTCGCGACGAAAAAGTGGACGAGCAGGCGCTTATTGGGTTGATTGATCGCCAGATCGCAGCGGGCACAGTCGGGCTGGTGCCAGTTGGCACGACCGGCGAGGCATCGACCTTATCCCTCGAAGAACACAAACAAGTCGTCTCGATATGCGTTAAAGCCGCAGCGGGCCGAGCCACCGTCATCGCGGGGGCTGGCTCGAACAACACCGCAGAAGCGCTAGAACTGGCCCGCCACGGGCAAGAAGTTGAGGCAGATGCGTTGCTCGTGGTCACTGGCTATTATAACAAGCCATCACAAGAGGGTCTCTATCAGCATTTCGCCGCCTTGCATCAGGTCTGCGATTTGCCCTTGGTGATCTATAATGTACCCGGACGCACCTGTTCGGATATCAGCGTGGAAACCCTCGCCAAGTTGGCCAAGCTTGAACGGATCGTCGCGGTGAAAGACGCAACCGGCGATCTTGCCCGGGTCGCGCAGCAACGCCACGCCTGCGGGGCTGACTTCATTCAGCTCTCTGGCGAAGACATGACGGCGGTCGGGTTCAATGCGATGGGCGGCAGCGGCTGCATCTCGGTGACCGGCAATGTCGCGCCTGACCATTGCGCTAAAATGCAAACCGCGTGTCTGGCTGGTGATTATGAAACCGCGTTAAAAATTCAAGACCAGTTAACCCCGCTCCATGCAGCGCTATTTTGCGACACTAATCCGGGCCCCGTAAAATATGCGCTATCGCGACTTGGCCTATGCACCGACGAAGTGCGCCTGCCTTTGGTTGAGATTGATGATGCCAGTAAGAGAGCGGTTGATGCGGCCTTGGTTGATTTAGGATTGGTTGGCTAATCCGATGACAGCGAAGAAAAAACCCTCATCAGGCAGTATCGCCGAGAACCGTAAGGCGCGGTATGAGTATGCAATTGAAGACACGATGGAGGCGGGGTTGATATTGCTCGGGACCGAGGTCAAAGCCCTGCGCGAAGGCCATGTCAATATCGCCGAGAGTTACGCTTCGCCAGAAGACGGGCCGGCCGGCACCGAAATCTGGCTGATCAATGCCAATATTCCTGAATATTCTGCGGGCAATCGTGAAAACCACGCGCCCAAACGAAAACGCAAATTGCTGTTGCACAAAAAAGAAATGATCAAACTGACCCAAGCGGTCGAGCGCAAGGGCTATACGATTGTCCCCTTGAAGTTATATTTCAATGACCGCGGCATGGCCAAACTGCTGATTGGTATTGGCGTTGGTAAAAAAGCCCATGATAAACGGGCGACCGAAAAGAAACGCGACTGGAATCGACAAAAACAGCGCCTATTGCGCGATAATAGTTAAGTAAGGCAAATCTCATGACGACATTTTCTACCGGTGACATTGTTCGGCTCAAATCAGGCGGTCCCAAAATGACTGTGCTCGAAAGTGGCGGTGAGCAGGTGCAATGCAAGTGGTTCGAC
>JAZGEB010000403.1:0-2403 GCA_036478515.1 Parvularculaceae bacterium
GTCAAAGATGCGTATGAACCGCTGCTCACGGTCGAAGGCGACAAGCTGGTCGATGAAGAAAGCCTGACGCAAGAAGCGCTTGAGGCGGTGGAAAATGACGGCATCGTTTTCCTTGATGAGATCGACAAGGTTTGTCGGTCTGCGGAAAAAGCCGGCGCTGATGTCTCGCGCGAGGGTGTCCAGCGCGACTTGCTGCCGTTGATTGAAGGGTCAACCGTGCCAACCAAATACGGCCCGGTGAAAACCGATCATATTTTGTTTATCGCCTCTGGCGCATTCCATACCGCCAAGCCGTCTGATCTGTTGCCGGAATTGCAAGGTCGCTTGCCGATCCGGGTTGAGCTGGAAGCGCTGACGCGGGAAGATTTACGGCGGATTTTAACCGAAACCGAAGCCGCCCTGATCAAGCAATATGTGGCGCTGATGGCGACGGAAGGTCTGACATTGGATTTTACCGATGATGGGGTCGAGGCGATTGCTGACCTTGCGGCCCAAGTAAACGCCTCGGTTGAGAATATCGGCGCCCGGCGATTGGCCACAATTATGGAAAAAGTGCTGGAGGAAGTGTCCTTCGAGGCGGCGGACAAATCCGGCCAAACCATCACCATCGACAAGGAATTTGTCGAGACCAATATTGGTGATCTTGCCCGCAATGCTGATTTATCGAAATTTATCCTTTAAATTCAATAGACTAACGTGAATTTGGCCCCTGTTGCCAAGAGTCCCCACTCTGAGCCCGGCGCTTATGTCGGGTCTGTACCTTTCGTTAAGAGATGGTAAACTCTTTCTTAACGTGTCGTGACTTTGCTTGTTACTGGCCAGTTTGGCCGAGCCAGGGGTGTAGAAAATGCAGCAGGAAGACTTTGTAGAAGACTTCAATCCGATGGACGGCAGCGATGGCGGCCGGAGCAGTACTGGCAAGAAAACCGGCTTGATCGCTTTTCAAAGTGAAGAGCACGGCCTTGGCATCAAAGCCGCAGAAAATGCGACAAAGAAATATTTCAATGATTCTGCCCGGCGCTCCCCTCGGGCGACATCGAATGATACCGTTTCAGCCCTGATCGGCAAACATGCGGATTCCGCGGTTGTCCCGATTGAAAATGACATTGGCGGCTACAACAAGAAAACCCTGATGAGTTTGATGGATTTTCGCGGCTATGAAATTTGCGGCGAAGTTGGGGGCGCGGACGAATATGTTCTTGCTGTTCCCTACGCGCAAGTGATGGAGATGGCTGAATCTGCGTTTACCTCATCCTTTGATGGCAAGCTGTCAGTTGGTAATTTACCCCGTGACATGCAAGCGCAAGAATCCCTGCGGCGGCGCATTGGCCGGGTTTATGCCTCGGCTGACGCGCAGAACAGATGCCAGTCGGCCCTCGATGGCATGCGCGCGGAAGGGATGAAAGTCGAGTCGATCCCGAATGGCGGTGACCCATACCGGTTTGTGATGCAGGCGGCGATGGACTCGCTCGATGCGGATCGGCTGATCGAAACCCGGCACGATGATTTTACCAACCAGAATGTGCGGGTTTCACGGCTGCGTGGGGTCAATTACACAAAGTCCCTTTCGGCTGTTCTGCTGCCGCGGGATCAGGCATCACTTGGCCTGCCAAAATCAGGCGCCGTCGGAGACGACAATCGCCCACGGGTCTCTTTTGGCGAGAGTGACTACATTATTATAGATGACCGCCTTGAAGGCGACCAGACCATCCAGACCCGTTTTCTGGCGCTACAACGTGGCGGCGGGCAGAAAATCAGCCCGTTACGGCTTATTGCTTATACGCTCTTTGGCTGGACCCCTTATTGGCGGCCGGAAGTTGCTGAATACACAAAACGCAGTGGCCCTCTACATTCTGCCTTCGATAACCGCAAGAGTGACAAGGAGACTGTCCGGGTGCTGTTGAAAGTCAATTCTCGGGGGAGAGGGGTTACTGATACTTCGGCGCTGGCCCGGCGCCTCGCTTCGGCGCAACTAAATTACACCCCGATCACGATTGATGACCGTCCGGAAACGCTACCTATGGTCTATGAGATCGAATTGAAAACCCCGAAACAAATCGGACGGTTTGGAGATGTTCTGGAGTTTGCAGCGCGCGGCCACCACAATTGGAAGCCGCAAATGCTGGGGGCTTATCCATCCTCTACACCGCTGCCAAGCGCTGCAACTCATGTGCACAACCCTTACATTCGCCCGATTTACCTGGCGCTCGGTACCGGCTTGTTCATTGCGCTGACAATCATTCTTTTCCAAACTCTCCTTGGCGGATGAGTCGGAATGATTTTTACGAGCTTTACTAAAGAGCACGCTGTTCTCGGCGCTGTTGTTTAAGGCGCGCCGATGCCTTTAATCGCTACTTCCTCGCCTCATCAAGCGCATGGGAGAGGCCGCTAATGACGGCTTCT
>JAZGEB010000404.1:0-4484 GCA_036478515.1 Parvularculaceae bacterium
GGTTTGGAAATAGGGGTTGGCTTTATAGCCGGAGATCAGTTGCTGGTTCCGCAATTTGGCGAAAAATTCCTTTAAGCCCCGGGTCGAGTGGCCGACTTCATCGAGGAAGCCGATTGCGGCTTGGTCGGATCGCGATTCTTGGCCCCGGCTATAGGTGAGGAATTTTGATTGGCCGATGGTCTGGCCCAAGGAAAGAATACTCATCCCGGCATCAGGCGCGCCGGCAGCAATAGCAGCTGCCCCGAGCACGAGGCTTAACATCATTGGCCGGGTAGCGGCTTTGATCATTTCATCGGATCGGGCCAGATGGCCGCCAGACATGTGCCCGGTTTCATGAGCCAGAACCCCTTCGATCTGGTTCGGCGTGTCCGCGGTGACAATCAGTCCGGTGAAGACGTAGACATTAAGGCCATTAGAGACAAAGGCATTGAGCGCGTTATCGCCAATGATATGGATGCCAACTGACTCAGAGGGCAGGCCAGCGGCTTCAAACAGCGGCCGACTATAATCAGACAGGAATTGCTCTATTTCAGCGTCACGCAAGATTTGCGCATTCGCGGAGGAGAAAGTCAGGAGCAAAGAAGCCGTGAGGCCGAAGAACCAGCCGATTGAAGAATGACGATTGAATTTCATGAAAATACGGCCCTTTAGCATTATCTTCGACTTTTCTACCGAATATCTCGCTCACTTGCGAGACACGATCTCGTGTAATTGCCTTACAACGCGGCAATATGAGATATGGCCCACGCGTGACTATCACGAGTGGGCCATAATTTGTTAAAAATTCACTTAAGCCATTATAGCTTAGTTAATGCTTTTCAACCCTTTAGGGCTCGTTGCCACCAACCTGCGCGACGCGGCTTTTTGGGCTCTTCTGGCGCGTCAGTCGCGGCAATTTCAGCAGCTGGTGGCGGCGTCTCTTTGGCCGCTTTCTTAGCCGGTTTTTTGGTCGCCTTCTTGGTGGTTTTTTTGGCGGTTTTCTTTTTTGCCTTTTTCGCCTTCGGTTCATCCTCGATTGGGCCCGCATCCGTTTCACTGGTCGCTGGTTGCTCCTCAGCCTCGACAGGGGTCTCGACGGGGGCTTTTTTCTTCGCCCTGCGCTTGCGCGGTTTTTTGACCTCTGCTTCTGCTTCGGGCTGCGGCGTGGTCTCGTCAACGATCTCGGCTAGCGGTGCAACATCCTGTACTCTGTCTTGTGCCGCCGCCTCGTTGACTTGTTCGCCAGCATCATTTGCTGGTTGGTCAGTCTCGCCTTCAGTACGGCGACGATTGCGCCGTCCGCCGCGCCGGCCGCGTCGGCGTTTGCGCGGTTCCTCGCGGTCATCTTCGCGACTGGTTTCGTCTGCAGGGGTTGAGCCTGAGTCGCTAACCTCCGCCTCACTAGTGGCATCGTCTGTACCGCTCTCGAATTGCTCTTCGCCCTCTGGTTTGCGACCGCCCCGGCGACGACGACGGCGGCGCTTGCGCGGTCTTTCATCATCCTCAGAAGCATCCGCTTCGGGCGTGTGCACGGTGGTTTCAGGCTCGTCATCGGCTTCTATCTCGATCTCGATCAGATCTGGCCGCACAACAGGGGCTGAGGCAGTGCGCACCCGCGGGGTGCCGCGACTGTCAATATCATAATGATCACCAGCCTTGTTGGTATCGGCAATGATCTCGGCGGATATGGCGTAGGTTTCCTCAATCCGGTTAATCCAGTCACGTTTGTGGTTGAGGATATAGAGCGCGACATCGAGCGATGTGCGCACGGTGACAATCCCGACCTTGCCGGAAAGCGCTTCTTCCTCGACCGCTCGCAATATCCGCAAGGCGGCCATCTCGTGCGAGCGGACCGCGCCTGCGCCCTGACAAGTTGGGCAGGTATTGGTGGTGCCATCGACAATGCCGGAGCGGCGGCGCTGGCGGGACAACTCCATCAGCCCAAATGAGGAAATGCGGCTGAGTTGAATGCGGGCCCGGTCGACTTTCATCGCTTCTTTCATCTTTTTTTCAACCGCTCGATTATTGCGGTTTTCGTCCATATCGATGAAATCAATAATCACCAGCCCGGCCAGATCACGCAAGCGACATTGGCGCGCAACTTCGGCGGCGGCTTCCAGATTTGTTTTCAAAGCGGTTGCTTCGATATTACGTTCTTTAGTGGCGCGGCCGGAATTCACATCGATAGAGATGAGTGCCTCGGTTTGCTGGATCACCAGATACCCGCCAGATTTCAGTTTGACATTTGGCTGATACATTTCATCGAGTTGCTTCTCGACATTTTGCGCTAAAAACAGCGGCACCCGCTCTTTGTAGGGTTGGACATTTTTGGCGTGGGACGGCATCAGCATTTTCATGAAATCTTTGGCTTCACGATAGCCTTCGTCGCCCTCGACAATGACTTCGGAAATATCTTTGTCATAGAGGTCGCGGATGGCCCGTTTGATCAGGCTGGCTTCTTCATAGATTAGACAGGGCGCGATAGATTTTAAGGTCAAGTCGCGGATCGTCGCCCACAGCCGGATCAGATAATCATAATCGCGTTTAATCTCGGCTTTGGTCCGCGAGGAACCGGCCGTGCGAATAATCAGCCCGATCCCTTCAGGGATATCCAATTCGGCGACGGCTTTGCGCAAACGCTTGCGGTCACTGGCATTGGTGATTTTGCGCGAGATCCCGCCGCCCCGAGCCGTGTTTGGCATCAGCACGCAATAGCGGCCTGCGAGGGAGAGATAGGTGGTCAATGCCGCGCCTTTATTGCCGCGTTCTTCTTTGACCACTTGGATCAACAAAATCTGCCGGCGTTTGACCACTTCTTGAATCTTGTAATTGCGCATCAGCCGAACGCGGTCACGGCGGGCATCGCGATAACGGTCTTCAAGGCTTTTTTCGCGCGGTGCTTCGTCCGTGTCGACATCGACGTCAAGACTGTCTTCCGCAACAGCTTCCGCCATCAAGGCAGCCCGCGAAGACTGGACTTCATCGTCTAATTCTTCGACATCACTATCGTCGGCGGTCTCGACATCTTCTGCCGTGGCAGCAATGGTCCCGTCTTCATCTTCTGCTGTCTCGTCGCTCTCATCGTCATCGCTAAGGTCGTCTTCAGCAATTTCACGCGCCTCGACGGCGTCTTCGGCTTCGGCCTCATCTTCATCAGACAGGTCTTCTGCCATCTCTTCATCTGCGACCGGTGCATCTTCGTCGCGGCTGCGGTTGCGTCCACGGCGTCGGCCACGTTTGGCTTTTGGTTTGGGGTTATCTTCTTCCGCCGCTTCTTCGGCTTGGATTTGGGCCGCCAGTTCAGCTTCGAGTTGCTCGGCTTTTTTCAGGATATCCCGATCATTGACGGGGACCTGATAATAATCCGGATGGATTTCACTAAACGCAAGAAACCCATGGCGATTGCCGCCATATTCGATAAACGCCGCCTGTAGAGAGGGCTCTACGCGGGTGACGCGGGCGAGATATATATTGCCACGCAGGGGTTTGCGTGACTGGCTTTCAAAATCAAAATCCTCGACTTTGCCCTTTGAGATCAAGGCAACCCGGGTTTCTTCCGGGTGACCTGCATCGATCAACATTTTCTTTGACATGTAATTTGGCTCCGCGATCCGGCATATTGGCTGCCACGGCGCTAGCGCCGAGCGGGTAAAAATATGGGAGATCGCATTGGTTATGTCCGCACATAGGGGGCAGGTCATCCATAAGCATAACCGGTCCAGAGTTGTTTACGCGCAGCAGTAAGGCTGCGTCATCAACGCTGGGGGAGATATTCTGGATGCCGGCAATTGCCATGGCGGGTCGTTTCATTAAGGCCTGAACTGGTTTCTTGGCAAAAGCGCAAAGCCCAGCTGGGCCGATTAAATTTTCTTGCGACGGGGGCGGACATCCATGTCCTAAACCGGGCCGGCGCGGGTTGTTTGTTCCGATTGTGGCGCGCGCGCAAAGCTAGCGTGTCAGCGCTGTCGGTGGAACTTTCCGACATTAGCCTCATGCCCTGAAGGTGGTAGAATACCAGATCCTGAGGCCTTGGAAACTCGTGGTCGGGCAAACTTGACGCCCTGCCGGGACCATGCCCGACATCCTCCAAAAGCACAACTAGGAAAGTTACCTTAGCTTAGCTGCAAAATCAGGGGAGAAACTATAATACTCTTATGGATTAAATATGTGTTGAATTTGTTAATGCCACATTAAGGATGCTTAAATACTGCTATGGGGAGAGAATCAGCATGTTATTCAATTCTCGAAGCTGTTAAGAACATCCATGGATGGAATCCAGTTGCCTCAAGACAATTTTGGGGCGTGGGCATTCCGGGGGAATTTTGTAGATGAGGGATGTCGTGTTGTTGACGAAAAGGCGTAATTTTATGGCAAAACTAGTGGTCTGGTTGGTGGTGATGCCAGTCTTTTGGTTTAGCAGTATGGCTGTGGCCGGCACTGTTTCAGACTTGCGATTTGGTATTGATGCGCATGATCAAACCCGAATCGTGATCGAGTTTTCCGAA
>JAZGEB010000405.1:0-2416 GCA_036478515.1 Parvularculaceae bacterium
AGCTGTTGCTATTTCATAAAGATCAAGGGTTTCGGCTGGCGGTGCTGGTTTGGCGCTCGCGCTCCCCATGAGGGCCGGTGCGATGACCATGGCTAGGGTTAGGTTTTTGACAACACGCTTCATGATATTATCTCCTCGAAGATATTTTGGGTCGTGACAATTGGGCTTGGCAAGCGCCCGCGCAAACGCCTAAGACAAGTCTCACGAGTTGGAGGTTTGACATGGCAGATATCACCCTTTCCGAAACCATAAACCGGGTCAAGCCTTCACCGACCCTTGCGGTCTCACAACAGGCACGGGAACTAAACGCTAAAGGCATTGATGTTATTGGCCTCGGCGCGGGTGAACCGGATTTTGACACGCCGGATCATATCAAAGCGGCTGGCATAAAAGCCATCCAGGACGGCAAAACCAAATACACGAATGTCGATGGTATTCCAGAGTTGAAACAAGCGATTGCGGCAAAATTCAAACGAGACAATGGCCTGACATATACCAGCGACCAGATCAGTGTTTCCACCGGCGGCAAATATATGATTTATGCCGCCCTGCTCGCGACCCTCAACCCGGGAGATGAAGTTCTCATCCCAGCGCCTTATTGGGTCTCCTATCCAGATATGGTGTTGCTCGCTGGCGGCACGCCGGTGATTGTCGAAGGTTTGCTCCAGACCGGATTTCGGTTAAAGCCGGAAGCCTTAGAGGCGGCGATAACACCAAAAACCCGCTGGTTGATTTTCAACTCACCATCAAACCCAACCGGCGCAGCCTATGACCGGGCGCAGCTCAAAGCTCTCACTGATGTGTTGATGCGCCACCCCCAGGTGATGATCATGAGCGACGATATGTATGAGCATATCGTCTATGATGATTTTACCTTCGTCACCCCGGCGCAGATTGAGCCGCGGCTTTATGACCGTACCCTGACGATGAACGGAGCGTCAAAAGCCTACGCCATGACCGGCTGGCGTATCGGTTATGCCGGAGGCCCACAAAAATTGATTAAAGGGATTGGTAAGGCGCTGTCACAAACCACTTCAAACCCCTGCTCGATCAGCCAATGGGCGATGGTCGAAGCTTTGAACGGATCTCAGGACTTTTTAGACGAGCGCAATGCGGCATTTAAAGAGCGCCGGGATATGGTCGTCGCGATGATCAACCAAGCTGAAGGGCTGGCATGTCAAACCCCCGATGGGGCATTTTATGTCTACCCCTCCTGTGCTGGTGTGATCGGCAAAACCAGCAAAGCCGGGACCAAAATCACCTCGGACGAAAGTTTTGCAGCTGCATTACTCGAAGAAGAAGCCGTCGCCGTTGTGTTTGGCTCAGCTTTCGGGCTGTCGCCATTCTTCCGCATTTCCTATGCCACCAGCAAAGAATTGCTCGAACAAGCCTGTCTCAGGATCCAGCGGTTTTGCGCTGGCATGAAATAATTATTCCATCCGGTTGCGATCTCGGAAAGTGACAATCTGGAGTTTATCTTCGCCAACATGTTCGGCGATCGTTTGATGCAAATCAATTAGATGAAACCGGTTCCACTCTCGGGTCTGTAACGTTCGTAGGATGTCACGGGTCGCATTACGGGTGATGACCAGATAAGCGACGATGATGAATAGACCGGTCAGTAACCCCAGCTTGAGGGTCAAGCTGACAAAACTTAACCCGGTAATGCCCGAAAGATAGGTAGCCGTGATGACCCCTCCCCCAAGGAGCAGACAAATTAGTCCGCCACCAATACCGTAGAGGGTCGTATTTCGCCTTACTTGATATATTTTATTTCTCACAGTCAGCTCACAGAGCAATAGCCTCATGGCGAACCATTGATAGGTCACAGTCCAGATACCAGCTTCTTCTTTTAGTCGGGCTGCATCCGACATCCGCATATTGCGCTCAACGTTTAATGCTTGGCGCTTGGCAACTTGAAACTGTTGATTGATGCGACTGAATTTACTGGTGATATAATTATCCAAGCCAAACAGATTGTTGCGCTGGGTCACACGATAAGGCCAAGTGTAAAGAAGCCCCATGATGAACGCCGATAGGCTTAACGCCCCGATCAACCAAGATGATTGTGCCAGCTTTGCGGAAAATTCCCCATCACCAAACAAGGAGGCGGCTTGCGGCAACACTGACTGGCCCGTTGCGGTCATGGATAAGACAGCTGCGGTGAGACAGCAGAGCAGCAAAAGAGGCGCATAGATCATATGTAGTTTCATTGAGTTGCGATTTAGAACGCGGCGGAACCGATCCATGGTCACCAAAAACTTGGCATCCAACGAATGATCATCGCCGCCCAAGGCTTGGTTTAAGTAATTTTGCTCAACCTCTTCATAAAACAAGTCACTCTTGGCGAAGAGGGAGAAATCATGGGAGTAGAATTTCTCCGCCTGTTCTGAAATGGAGCGGGCCTCTTCCAAGC
>JAZGEB010000406.1:0-3260 GCA_036478515.1 Parvularculaceae bacterium
ATGGACCTTATACATCCGCGCAAATGGAAAGCTTTGCAGCTGAAGGTCGGCTCAGCGCAAACTCGCTTGTTGCCCCGGCTGGCGGCAAAATTTGGCGCGCTGCCCGGCATTATCCATCCTTAAATGAGATTCTGATCAACGGCGGTGCAATCCCGAAAAGAAAACAGAGCTTTGGCAAACATACCATCAGCTCATCAGCGCCGCTCGAAGAAGGCGCTATCGCGAATTATATCGTCATCTTTGATGTGATCAGTGGAGCTGCGAGCCGGCTCGAACATATCCTGCGCAATATTGGTCCAGCGTTCAGACTGACAGACAATGTCTGGACAGTTGCGAGCGATCAAACCGTGATCAGCGTCAAAAACACCATCGCGCCGCATTTGCAGGTCCGCGAGCCGGTGTTTGTCATCGATTGCAATCGCGGCCGGTCTTCCTGGCAGAATTTCGTCCCCGAGACTCATTCCAAATTGACCAAAGCGTGGACGACTTAAGACCAGCGGGTTCAGGGACGTTCACATTAAGGCGTGCACAAGCGCGCCTTTTTTGTTGTCTTGTCATAGCTATAGAGCTGGTGAATACTGGGGCTTGGCATGACAAGTGATCAAGGGCGTTACATGAGCAATTCTTATGGCTTCGGCGGCAATGAAGAATTTAAAGAAGAATCAAGTTGGCGCTATCCGCTGGCAATCTTCTTCGCCACCCTGATTTTGTGCGCGATCTTCCTTTATCATTATGTCGGTCCCGGGGTTGATGAGCTGCAAGGGGCATCGCCCAAGCCGACCATTAGCGATGAAAAGATCACCCTCGTGATTGCCGACCGTACTTTTAAGATTGAAGCAAATTACACAGTTTATCCGCGCGACCGCAATAATGGCGAACGCGAGAAAGTTTATCTCTACGCCTTATGGCCGACGATGAATGGCTATGCCCCCCCGCGGCGCGATGATTTCGTCAATAATGCAGCTGATACGCGCCGCGTTGATATGGTCATCGACACCAGAGATATGCAAAATTTTTCCGAACAGCGACGGCTCGATATGCTCTATCTGCCCCATGTGATCGATAAGCGCGGGATCAAAGGGGATTATGAACTGACCCGTTACGTGTTCAAGGAAGGTCGGCCCAACGCCCCAAGCTCCGGCTATGCCGACAAGGAACTCTATGTTGGCAGCGACACGGATGAACAAATTGCTGTCTTGTTCTGCTATAAAGTTCAAGAAAGCTCAGTCGTGCCGCCAGATTGCTGGCGCGAAGTTGAAATCAGCCCTCGTATTGGTCTGAAATATTATTTCAAGCGGCCCTATTTGCCGGACTGGAAACAAATCGATCGCGACATCAGAGCTTTCGTCTCTGAACGGATGGTCACCGGATAAATGAATTAGCGCGTGAGCCGCAAATGGCTGACCAGCATCATCACCATCGGCGCAATCATCAACGCCAATAAAGCTTCGAGCATAAACCGCAAGCTGGCATAATAGGCGATGCCGTTATTGCCACTAATGTCCGGATTATAGGTGACAATACCGACGGCAATAAACGCGGTTAAGATCAGAACTAACCCAGCAAGATAACGCGCCAACCCCTCCGCTAGCGCCTCACGCACCAACAATCGTGCTCCCAATCGATCATCCAACCGCCCGCGCCAACCCTCGACCAACCCAGCTAGCAACAGCAAAACGAAAAGCCGCGGCACTGTATCAGTGACATTCATCGGGTTGATATGAAGTTGCGAGGCCAACATCGCCATGGCGAGAAAATCAGCCAATAAAAAAGTCACCATCAACACCACGCCAATGCGCAAGGAGCGATAGGAAAATCCGGCGGCAATACCGGCGAGAACCAAAAACAGCATTTTGGAAAAGGACCAGACCCCGCCTTCAGGGCCGATAAGCGCTTCTTTCGGGGTCTCTAATAACAACGTCAACGTCACGATCCCAGTGATCGCCAGCGCCGCCAAATACATTACGGGCGTGAAGCGTTTGTTTAAGGGCCGCAAGACAAAATCGGCTTGGGCTCTTGTCTCAGCTAAGTGTTTAGCCGCGCCTTGATGATGCGCCACCCAAGAGGTGAATGCCGCAGCGCCAATCAACGCCGCGCCGCCGCATAGCAGGATTAACAAAAAAGCAGAAAAGGAAAGCCCCGCAACGCCCTTATAGGCGAGCATGTCGCGGACGTAAAAAGCGGCTAAGCCAGCTGCCGCCCAAGCGCCAAACATCACTTCGCGCAAAGTATCATTCAACGCATGAGCACAAGCGCGCATCTGCCCTGCGCCATTACCCAGCCGACGCAACAACCGGAACCCATAAGCACAAGTGATGACCATGCTGGTCGCAAAACCGAACGCCATCAACAAACTGAGCGGCACACGGACTAACAAATCCTCGCGCAAGCCCCACCCCGCCAAGGCGACCAAAGGAGGCACCGCAAGCACCGGCCCGATCAAAAATAGCCACGACAACCACCGACCCACAAGTCGTCCGAGAAATGGCATCGTTGCTGCCAAACATAAATAGGCCGGCACCAAAGCGCCGCTCGCCTCTGGCAAAAACACGAGCCAGGCAAACATCAATCCAAGCGGCAAAAGGGCGAGGACAACCTGCCACTTCAATCTTTTTGGACTGGCGACCATGAGTAACACAGGCACCGATATGAGCCCGGCAATGCGCAATATCTGTCCGACCAAGGGCTTTAATTCAGCCCTATATTCAGGCGTCATCAACACCCCGCCGGTAAAGCCGATCAACGCCAAGACGACGCCAAATAAAATCAGCGACACGCCGGGGCGATGGACCACAAACCAGCCGGGACTGGCAACTTGCGGATGGCGCGGCTGGATATTGGTATCGATTTCAAGGAGGGACATAAAACAACAAAGAAAAACCAGATGGTCGTGTATGGGATTTTTTAACAGCGCTTATTCGGGCAAGTCGATTTCCAATATCGCCATATTGAAATCATAAGAAACATCGCCCTCTTCATCATCCTTGAAGATCACCCCTAAAAACTCATCGCCGCTATAGACTTCTGCTGAATCATCCTTGTTATCGCGCGCCCGCACGGTCAGCTTGTCATCATTAAATCGGCCCTTCAGATAAGTCTGAATTCGGGTAATTTCTGTCATGTGCATATCTGTCACCTTTTCTTCGGGGACATAAGAGGATATCTCTGCCCGAATACGCTATCTAGGCTTGCCGCCAGCTGATTTAAAGCAGCGCCCAGCTTTGTTTTTAGCATAAAACTTGATCAAGAGGACTTATGAC
>JAZGEB010000407.1:0-2970 GCA_036478515.1 Parvularculaceae bacterium
CACGAGGCCTGCCTACAGCCGTAACCTTAGCTTGCACCGACGAAACCCTGGCACAAAAATGGATCGCTACTATCGGGGCCCCACATTTCAGGCCCTATCTTTCGACAGATATCATTGGCGCTGAACTTGGCGGCGCGGTGAAAAATGTCTTGGCCATCGCCGCTGGTGTCGTTGACGGGCGCGGGCTTGGGGAAAGCGCTCGCGCCGCCCTGATCGCGCGCGGTTTTGCAGAGTTTCAGCGGCTCGGGATTGCCATTGGCGCAGATCAACAAACCATGGCGGGCCTTTCCGGCCTCGGCGATCTGATCCTTACCGCCTCCTCCACTCAATCTCGTAACATGTCGCTGGGCGTAGAACTTGGAAAAGGGCGCACCCTCAAAGAAGTTATGGGGGAGCGCAACACCGTGAGCGAGGGTGTCGCAACAGCTGCCGCCGTCACCGCCATGGCGAAAAAAGCCGGGATAGACATGCCTATCTGTGCGGCTGTGGCGAACCTGGTTAGCGGCAGCAAAACCACCGACCAAATCATCGCCGATTTACTAGCGAGACCATTCAAACCGGAAGCGAAATAATGTCTGAATTTATTATCATTTGCCATGACAAGAAAGATCAGTTCGAGCTTAGAGCTGCTACCCGTGCCGAGCACTTGGGGTATTTCGAGTCCGCCGGTGAAAAAGGTATTTTGGCGGGACCAATGCTCGATGAAGAAGGTCGCCCCATGGGCAGCATGATCATTATCGAGGCTGAAAACCTGGACGCCGCAAAAGCATTTGCCGCTAATGACCCCTACGCCAAGGCCGGATTATTCGAGGCGACAGAAGTTCGCCCCTATAAATTGGTCAAAGGGTCTTTGCTCGAGAAAAAATGAGCTTGATGAATAACGTTGCTCAAGCTTGAGCATAAAGCTCTTAGCTGCGGCGTTTATAAGCGCGACAGCTTGCTTCATAAGGTCTTGATGACAAGCGAGAATTCCAGCCCGACGTCCAAGCGTCACCGCCATTAACACCGCCACGCGCACGGCATTGCTCGAAACCAGTGCGATATTCCGGCGAAACCACAGTTACCTTGCCGGCAAGCTGAAAAGCCTCGTTATAGCATTGGCAGATCAAATCCTGGCCAGCCGTGGCCGTTAGAACAGGTGCCGATCCCGAACTTGTTGCGACCGTCGTCACTTCGCTGCCTCCACCGCCGGGACCAGGCCCAGCAATGGTGCCACCAAAAGAGGTCGTGGTTATGGAATAGAGCGCTACCCCAAGCACAACGATGGCAAGCAATCCACCGAAAATAGCCTCAACCTTCAATCCACCCATCTCGACCCCTTGAACTCTGTACAGTCTTAACTCAACCATGCGGGCGCATTGCCCTAAACACCTGTACAAGCTTTGACCATACCCCGAAGAACAGCCTTAACAAAGAGTTAAAATTCGTCGGGGTCGCAAATGCACCCAGCAACGATAGCGACGAGGCGAAAATCGCCCCGTCGCAGCGCATAAGCGCGTCGTATTTTGCGGCAAATTTGCCACTATTAGCTAACGGTGGGCGTCCAGGCATGAGCAGCAAAAGGCTCATCCACAGGCGTATCCGCAAAATGATTGGTGTAATTCGACAAGACCTTATGGGTGACACCCAAAATCACATCGAGGATATTCTGCTTAGTAAATCCTGCGCTCAAAAACTCCTCCACATCCGCATCCGTCACGACGCCGCGCTGACGCACAACCTTAAGGGTAAACGACCGCAAAGTTTCAAGCTTTGGATCGCTTAAAGGAGAACCGCTGCGCAGTGCATTGACCGTATCCTCATCAAGCCCTTGGGATTGGGCAATCCAGGTGTGCGCTGGCACACAGTAAAGGCAGTGATGCTCTACATTGATCGCTAGCCAAACAACATTGCGCTCATCATTGCTAAGGCTTGATGCCGCAAATAGATCCGACAATGCTTTATAGGCTTCTAGCGCCTGCGGGCTCTCTGCGAACACCGCATGCAAATTTGGCACAAAGCCAAATGCTTTTTTTGATGCCGCCAACATCTCTTTGGAGTCTTGCGGTGCAGTCTCAGCGGTATGGATAGTGAATTCTGTCATGATAGCCCCAATGCTCTTTCTACTAATATTGAAAAAGCTAAGTCGGGAGCTGTCCGAGATGATTCAATGGCTCAATCAAACCATTGAATCACAACTTGGTGATGGACACATCAAGGTCGAGTTTTTGCATCCGCTTTTATGCCTGCAATAATCAAGTCCTCAGCCTCAGCCGCATCGCGCCAACCGACAATCTTCACCCACTTATCGGGCTCGAGGTCTTTGTAATGCTCGAAAAAGTGGCTGATCCGCTTGATCAGAATTTCCGGCATATCGGTGTAGTTTTGAATTTTTGAATAATAGCGGGTCAACCGATCGCATGGCACCGCAAGGATTTTTTCGTCCATCCCTGCTTCGTCTTCCATCAGCAAAACCCCGATGGGCCGCGCACCAACAACAGAGCCCGGCACCAAGGGGCGGTTGCCCACCACCATCACATCCACCGGATCACCATCATCGGACAGGGTGCCCGGAATGAACCCATAATTACTAGGGTAGCGCATATCCGTGTATAGAAATCGATCCACAAACATCGCGCCCGAAGGCTTGTCGATTTCGTATTTAATCGGGTCACCACCAAGTGGGACTTCGACCACAACATTTACGTCTTTAGGCGGATTAACACCGGTTGGTATCTTGGAAAGGTCCATTACGCTACTTTACTAAACTGTTACGACGCGCGAGCAATTTAAGTCGCAAGGCATTGAGCTTGATAAAGCCCTCCGCGTCTTTTTGGTCATAAACCATGTCTTCTTCAAAGGTGACATGGGCTTCGGAATAAATCGTATTGGGCGAGGAGCGAGCGATCACCGTGGCCGACCCTTTATAGAGTTTTAGCGTCACGCTGCCGCTTACATGTTCCTGGCTTTTATCAATCGCCGCCTGCAGCA
>JAZGEB010000408.1:0-2502 GCA_036478515.1 Parvularculaceae bacterium
AACAAACTGGATCAGGGTCGATCATCAATATTTCCTCGCGATCCGGTATGGTTGGCATTCCCGGCGCGGCAGCTTATGCGTCTTCCAAAGCAGCAATCCGCAATCATACGAAATCTGTGGCGCTTTATTGCGCTCAAAATGGCTGGAATATCCGTTGTAACTCTATTCACCCGGCGGCAATTCTAACCCCGATGTGGGAGCCAATGCTTGGGGACGGGCCTGACCGGGATGAGAAAATGGCCGCGTTGGTTGCAGAAACGCCAATGAAACGATTTGGCACCGCAGAAGAAGTCGCCGCATTGGCTGTCCTGCTCGCCTCTGATGACGCCGCCTATATGACGGGAGCGGAGCTTACCATTGATGGTGGATTATTGGCCGGGTCGGCGGCGTCCCCGGGATAAAGAGCAAAAACAAGGGGATAAATCCTGATTGCCTTGGCCGCGGTGCCACCCTAAACCTGCAGCACAGTCTCACCCCGCCTCGGAGCCCCCATGAAAATCGCCAGTTGGAATGTCAATTCGATCAATGCCCGCCTGCCCCGGATACTCGACTGGTTTGACGCGGCCAAGCCAGATGTCTGCGTGTTGCAAGAGATTAAATGCGTTGATGAAAAATTCCCGACGACTGAGTTAGAGGCCCGCGGCTATATTTGCGAAGTCTTCGGCCAGAAATCTTATAATGGCGTCGCGCTGCTCTCGAAACATCCGGTTGATGAAGTCGTCCGGGGGCTGCCCGGTTTTGACGATGAGCAATCGCGTTATATCGAAGCGCTGATCCAGCCCAAAGATGCCGCGCCGGTCCGGGTTGGTGGGTTGTATCTACCCAATGGCAATCCTGCCCCGGGGCCAAAATATGACTATAAACTGAAATGGATGGCAGCGCTGCACCAACGCGCCGAAGCTTTGTTGGCAAAAGAAGAAACTTTTATTTTAACCGGCGACTACAATGTTATTCCGCAGGCTGAAGATTGTTATGATCCGCCGACATGGCTCGATGATGCGTTATATTTGCCCGAAACAAAAGCGGCCTTCCGGCGACTGCTCAATCTCGGCCTGACGGAAAGTTTGCGTCAGCTCAAAGGCGATGAGATTTTTTACACCTATTGGGATTATCAACGCGGTGCTTGGCAAAAAGATCATGGCATCCGCATCGACCATTTGTTGCTCTCGCCGCAAGCCGCCGACCGGCTGAAAGATGGCGGCGTCGACAAACAAACCCGCGAGCCCAACAAAGGCAGCGATGAAGTCAAACCCTCGGACCATGTGCCGGTTTGGGTCGAGCTGACATGAGGATAAATTAGTCAAAATGGAATGGTCCCCGGAACAGGAAGCGGCGCTAAAGGCCGTCAGTAAATGGTACAACAACCGCGACGCGCAAGTGTTTCGTCTGTTTGGCTATGCTGGCACCGGCAAGACCACGCTGGCGCGCCACTTGGCTGAAGGCGTCGATGGCGATGTTGTGTTTGGTGCGTTCACCGGCAAGGCGGCGCATGTGTTGCGGCAAAAGGGCTGCGACGGCGCAGCGACCATCCATTCGCTGATCTACCGGCCAGCAAAAATCGAGGAAGGCGACGAGGACGGCGCGGCCGAACCGATGTTCACGATACGCCGCGATGCCCCGGCTTCCGAAGCAAGTCTGATTATCATTGATGAATGTTCAATGGTCGATGAGGAGCTTGGCCGGGATTTACTCTCCTTCGGTGTGCCAGTGCTGGTGCTCGGTGATCCGGCACAATTGCCACCGGTGAAAGGCGGCGGCTTTTTCACCGATCATGAGCCAGACATCATGCTAACCGAAGTCCACCGCCAAGCAGCGGACAATCCCATAATTCAACTATCGATGGATATCCGCAACGGGCTGACCCCGGATCAGGGCCGATATGGTGACAGCCGGATTATTTCACGCCAAGACATTGATGCCGACCAGATTCTGGCCGCTGATCAAGTCTTGGTCGGGCGCAATGTCACCAGGTCAAAATATAATAGCCGCATTCGTAGCTTGCTTGAGTTTGACGGCGAGATACCATGTGTTGGCGAACGCTTAGTTTGCTTACGGAACAACAAGCAAAAGGGGTTGTTAAACGGCGGCATGTGGTCGGTCAAAGCCCGTAATGGCAAAAAGCGCGGGCTCTATCGCTTTGATGTCGTGCCAGAAGAAGGCGGGCGCTCCGCCCGAGTTGGCATATTGCCTGAATTCTTCAACGGCACAGCGGGAAATTTACCGTGGCCAACGCGGCGCAAATCAGATGAATTTGACTATGGCTACGCCCTAACAGTGCATAAATCCCAAGGCTCTCAATGGGATGATATTGTGTTGTTTGATGAAAGTTTTGCTTTTCGCGAACACAAAGCCCGCTGGCTCTACACTGCGGTCACGAGAGCGGCGAAGAAAATAACCATTGTTCGGTACGCGGTGTGCGGTAAGTGTCGCTACCCGAGTAATCCGGCTTTCCATGCTAATCCTGCAAGCGTCAGCAGAACAAAAGCAATCGTAAACGGTCGT
>JAZGEB010000409.1:0-3765 GCA_036478515.1 Parvularculaceae bacterium
GACGCCCGGCCTGTTCTTAGCCCTGCGAATTCAGTTTTCAGGGACGCCAAAGCGCCCTCCATGCGACGCTTCAAATCGCCGATCTCAAATGTGTCACTCATGATCATCTTCTCCTTCATGAACCCTACCATGGCATGCCTATGGCCAGAGCAGGGCTTTTCTTGTTATTCGCCTGAAATAAGGGTGAATTTGCCAGTTCCGGAAAGAGCGCCGACAACGCCCCCCTGCTCGCCGAGTGGAAACACGACGATCGGGATATTATTTTCTCTTGTTAAAGAGATGGCCGCTTGGTCCATGACTTTCAAGTCTTTTTGGAAAACTTCCCGATAAGTCAATTGCTCGTAACGAACTGCATTTGGGTCTTTTTTCGGATCGGCAGAATAGACACCATCAACTTGTGTGCCCTTCATCACCGCATCACAGCCCATTTCTGCGGCCCTCAGCGCTGCAGCTGTGTCTGTGGTAAAATAAGGATTGCCAGTGCCGCCAGCAAAAATCACCACCCGGCCGCGCTCCAAATGGCGCAGCGCCCGACGGCGAATATACGGCTCGCACACCGAATTCATCTCAATGCCGGACATCACCCGTGTTTTGACCCCGATATGCTCCAGCGCATTTTGCATCGCCAGCGCATTCATCACCGTGGCCAGCATGCCCATATAATCAGCACTGGCGCGCTCCATGCCGCCAGAAGCCATCGCCACGCCGCGGAAAATATTGCCGCCACCAATGACCAAACACAACTCAATGCCGAGGGCTTGTCCGTCTTTGACCTCATTGGCAATGCGTTCAACTGTCGGCACATCAATGCCAAATTCCTGGTCGCCCATCAGCGCCTCGCCGGACAGTTTCAGCATTACCCGCTTATATTTAGCCATCTTCGTCTCCTGCTGATTTTAAGTTCTTAGGCATTAGCCCATTTCGCTTAACCCATTTCCCCTTGCCAGTAAAAGAGCCATATTTCATGAAAAGCCCAAAAGACGTAAAAATAAAAAGGCGCGCCCCGGTGAACCGGCACGCGCCCAAAACTATTTAAGCTCAAATCGTCCTTAGGACTTAGCCATAGACGCGACTTCCGCCGCAAAGTCATCTTCTTCTATTTCGATGCCTTCGCCCAGCTCAATCCGGATATAATCCTTCAACACCACCGGGGCGCCAGCTTCTTTGGCTGCATTTTCGATCACTTTGGCGATCTTGGTCTCACCATCGATGACGAAAATCTGCTCTAATAGAACTGACTCTTCGTAGAATTTACGAATCCGGCCTTCGACCATTTTCTCGATGATGTTTTCCGGCTTACCTGATGCGCGCGCCTGCTCTGATAGAACAGATTTTTCACGCTCTACTGTGCTTGGGTCAAGGTCTTCAATGCTGAGAGACAAAGGACGGGTCGCAGCAATATGCATCGCTATTTGTTTACCGAGAGCCTCAAGCGCGGCTTTGTCCCCGGTGGATTCCAGCGCCACTAAAACAACGACTTTACCGGCACCAGCGACAATCGCATTATGCACATAAGGCACAACCGCGCCTTGGGTGACCGACACGCCAGCGGCACGACGCAACGCCATATTTTCGCCGATCGTCGCAACCATAGCGGTGATATAGTCATCAACATTTTTGTCCGAGCCCGGAAAATTCGCTGCTCGGAGTTTATCGGTGTCGCCATCAACGCTCAGACCAAGCTTGGCAATTTCGCCCACCATGTTTTGGAACTGCTCATTACGGGCAACGAAATCAGTTTCGGCATTGACCTCAACTGCGACCCCTTTGGTTGCCTCAATAGCAAAAGCGACAAGGCCGTCCGCCGCTGTTCGGTCGGCTTTTTTCGCCGCTTTAGACAGACCTTTCTTGCGCAGCCAATCAACCGCTGCTTCGACATCGCCATCAGTTTCCTTGAGCGCTGCTTTACAATCCATCATCCCTGCGCCAGTTTTATCGCGCAAGGCTTTCACCATACCAGCTGAAATCGCCGCCATGACTTTCTCCTTTTAAAAGTTCATTTCTCAAAGCAAGATAGCTCGCCATATCGGCGACCGATCTCAAAATTTTTGTCTTAAGCTTGTGTTTCTGGCGCAGGCGCAGGCTCAGCCGCAACAACAGCTTCGACCGGCACTTCTTCCATCGCCCCAAGATCAACCCCTTCGGCTGACTGGCTGGCTGAAATACCATCGATCACCGCATCGGCTATCAGATTACAATAAAGAGCAATAGCCCGGGACGCATCATCATTGCCCGGAATGACAATATCGACGCCATCAGGGTCGCAGTTGGAATCGACAATAGCCACCACCGGAATGCCAAGTTTGTTGGCTTCTTGGATCGCAATCGCTTCTTTTTTAACATCGATCACCACCATCAGGTCTGGCAAACCGCCCATAGATCGAATGCCGCCAAGCGATGCATCAAGCTGTGTTTTATCGCGGGTCATGGTCAGAATTTCTTTTTTCTTCAGACCACTGGTGTCTCCGGCGAGCACTTCTTCAATTTTTTTGAGCCGCGCTATGGAATTTGAAATTGTTTGCCAATTCGTCAGTGTCCCACCGAGCCAACGGACATTCATATAATACTGGGCGCAGCGTTGGGCCGCTTCGGCTATTGGCGCTTGGGCTTGGCGTTTGGTGCCAACAAATAAGACCCGGCCGCCACCAGCAACAACGTCGCGGACCTTGACCAAGGCCTGGTGAAATAAAGGAACAGATTGGGACAGGTCAATAATATGCACGCCGTTGCGGGCGCCGAAAATGTAGTCTTTCATTTTCGGGTTCCAGCGATGTGTCTGGTGACCAAAGTGAACGCCGGCTTCTAGCAACTGGCGCATGGAAAATTCTGGCAATGCCATGCTCTAATACTCCTGGTTTTTCCTCTGTGATCGCGAAAGCAGGACCATAAGGCTGGACCCACCAGAAGAAGCGACCACATGTGTGATGGCGCGGGGTGTAGGCCCGCTTAGCTCCCAAAGCAAGTAAAATCGTTACTTTGTAGAGGCATCATCGTCGCTGGCTATAAAAATAGCTCGACATCGGCGACGCCGTCGATGGTTTTGAGGGCCCCTTTCATGGCGACTGTCGCTGGCACCGGCTCGGGGATTTCAATTTCGACCTCGCAAGCCAAATCCGCCATGAACATCACCAGAGTTGCGGCGCCTGAACTGGCTGACCCACCCCCCTTGGCGGTGCTAAGATTAGGATCGAAGAGCCGGGTTTTTATCGATGGCAGGGCTTTGTGACTGGAGACGATGATCCGCAAGCAAGCCTTTGCGGTTGCCACAGCATCATCCAATAACCGAACCCCTTCGCCGGTGAGCCGGACGTCGCCTTCATTATCTTCAGCGTTGACGGACATGACGATTAAAGTTCCGGGCGTCAGATGATCCCGGCTGGCGTCGAGCAACTCAGAGAATACCGTCACTTCAAATTCCCCCGCCGGGTCAGAAATTTCCACCCAGGCAAAGGGCTTGCCGGTTTTTTGCGACCGACGCGGGGTGAAACTGCGGACCACCCCGGCAATGGTCAAAGGGGTGCGCCCGTCTTCGGGCACTTCTTCGGCAAAATCTGCCGAGGAGGTGACATTGAGTTTTTCAAGTCCGGCCTCATATTCATCCAGCGGGTGGCCAGAAAAATAAAACCCAATTGATTTTCGTTCATGATCAAGCCGCTCGACCCCGGGCCAATCATGGACCGACTTCAAGGGCGGCCGCGCCAGAGTGGCCCCGCCATTATCGCCAAACAGACCCCCTTGCGCACTGGTGCGCTCATCGGCGACTTT
>JAZGEB010000410.1:0-2731 GCA_036478515.1 Parvularculaceae bacterium
GACTGGCTTCAAAAAATACGTAGAACAACACCAGATCAAGCGCACAGAAAACGCCGATCATTAATGTTTCCAGAATCAAAAACGCAATCATGAAATCCGCGACCCGCTTGGTGATCGAGTTCCATGAGGCAATAATGCATATCGGCAAGATGAACGTGGTCAGCAGTACAAACAGGATCGACACTCCATCGACACCCATTTTATACGTAATATCACTGCCGAGCCAGTCGACATTCTCAACCAGCTGGAAACCGGTCAGCGACGGATCGTAAAAATAATACACCACCAGCGAAAACAAAAACGTTGCAACACTGGTGTAGAGCGCGACATGCCTGGCCGCTTTATCGACCAGCCCTTGCTCATCATCGCGGCTCATTAAGCGCCGGGCGATGATTAATACAGCGCCCAGGAGGGGCAACATGGTGAGAATGGTCAGCCATGAATTATCCGCGATGGTCTCGGTCATGCATTGCCTCCGGTCAAAATAATCAACAAGAAAACAGCAATGCCGATCAACATGGCGAAAGCATAAGTGTAGATATAACCGCTTTGTAAGCGAACCATCATTTTAGCGCCCCACCCGGCCAGCCCGGTAAGACCATCAGGGCCGAAGCGGTCTATCACGCGCTCATCGCCTTGCTTCCATAAAAGCCGAGCGATTGCGGCGGTTGGTTTGACAAAAATCGCGCGATAAAGCTCATCGAAATACCATTTGTTTTTTAAAAAATCATGGATCATCCCGCCGGGAATTAAAATCCCCGGTCGCAAGGCAGAGCTTCCACGCATGTAATGCATGAACGCCGTGCCAAAGCCCAAAATCATCGCCGCGAACGGCGCCCAGATCACCCAAACCGGGAAGTCATGGCCGCCGCCATTCTCACCAGCATGATCACCGGTAGAGGCGGCATGATCTGCTGCAGGCACGCTGTGGTCTTGCGCAGTTAATGTCCCATGATCATCAGCAGGCGTCACTTGTGCCGCGCCATGATCTCCAGCCACTGCTGGTCCATGGGTAGCAACCAGATTTTCCTGATAGAGAGACCCGGCCCAAAAGTCTGACGCATTTTTGCCGGCAAAATGACTATAGCCGAACATCCCGGCAATCAGCCCGCCCAGCGCTAACGGCAATAACGGCCCAAGCATCCAATCGGAGACATGATGCGGATGCCGCATATGTTCGGCAGGGGCCCGTGGTTTGCGATGGAAGGTCAGGAAGATCAGCCGCCATGAATAGAATGATGTCATCACTGCCGCCAAAATCCCCATGACAAAGGCAAAATTGCCAAACCGCAAGCCCGCTTCGCCGCCGGCAAAAGCGCTCTCAATAATGAGATCCTTCGAGACAAACCCGGCAGTACCAAACGGAATTTCCCCAAACAGTTTCAGGCCCGGAATACCGACTCCGGTAATCGCGATCGTGCCAATGATCATCATCAAATAGGTGAATGGCAGCATCCCGCGTATCCCGCCCATCTTCTTCATGTCTTGCTCATGATGCAGCGCATGGATGACGCAGCCAGAGCCGAGAAAGAGCAGTGCTTTAAAAAACGCATGGGTGAATAAATGGAACATCGCCACATTATAAGCGCCGACACCGGCAGCAAAAAACATATAGCCAAGTTGGGAACAGGTCGAATAGGCGACGACTTTTTTGATGTCGTCCTGGAGCAAACCAACAGTGGCCGCAAAAAACGCGGTTATCGCCCCAACTAGGGTGATCATCCCCGCTGCCACGGGCGCATATTCATAGATGAACGAACAGCGACAGACGAGAAACACCCCGGCCGTGACCATGGTCGCGGCATGGATCAGCGCGGACACAGGGGTCGGGCCTTCCATTGCATCTGGTAGCCATGTGTGGAGCAAAAACTGCGCTGACTTGCCCATCGCGCCGATGAACAGCAAGATCCCGATCACCGTTAAAGCGTGCAGATTGGCCCCAAGAAAGTTAAAACTCATGGTTTGAATTGGCGCGGCAGCAGTGGCCCCGAAGGGCGCTACCATCTGGTTTGAGGTGATCGCTTGGAACACATCGTCAAACTGCACCGAGCCGAAGACAAAGAAGATCGCCATGATCCCGAGGACCAAGCCAAAGTCACCGATACGGTTGACCACAAACGCCTTGATCGCCGCATCATTGGCTGATTTTTTGTGATGGTAAAACCCGATCAACAAATAAGAGGCAAGGCCCACCCCTTCCCAGCCGAAAAACAACTGGATGAAATTATCAGCGGTCACCAGACACAGCATCGCGAAGGTAAAGAGCGAGAGATAGGCAAAAAACCTTGGCCGCGAATTATCGTCATGCATATAGCCGACGGAATAAACATGGACCAAAGTTGAGACCGTGGTCACGACCACCAGCATCACAGCGGTCAAACTATCGAGCCGCATCGCCCACTCGGCTTTGAAATTACCGGACTCAATAAAGGTAAATACCTGTATTGTCTCACGCACGTGATGGCCAATGGCGACATCAAAAAACACCCACCAAGACAATAAACAAGACACTGCCAAAAAGACAATGGTCAGCAGTTCAGATGCTCGCGCGCCCATCACATTTGCCAACGGCATCGCCAGCAAAGCACCAAACAATGGCAGAAGAACGATTAACAGTTCCATGAGGCTCCAGCGTCCTTTAGTTTTTCATGAAGCTGGCATCATCAACAGCGATGTCACCACGATTGCGGAAGAAAGAAACAAGAATGGCGAGGCCAATGGCTGCTTCAGC
>JAZGEB010000411.1:0-3031 GCA_036478515.1 Parvularculaceae bacterium
CCGGCATTCCCGCGATTATCAAACCAGAGCTAACCATCGCCTGGTCGCAAGAGCTCTCCGATGAAATCATTGAATCAGATGTCCGTTATGTTTCAGGCACCGATAGCTTTACCTTGATGTCTAATCAAGACAAAGGCGTTGGCATTGTCGGGGTGAATGTTGGCTATGAAAATGAAGATGCCAAAATTCACCTTGGCCTCAATGGTGCCTTTGGCGATGTCTCGGAAAGTGTTGCCTTGGTCGCTGGTGTCGGGCTGAAATGGTAGCTCTCACCTAAGCTAAAAATCATTATTTAAAAATCTACGGCGCGACCGCCCTTTTCCCAATCACCATATCTGGTCGGGTCTGTGGTTCTGTCCGCCCCGTTCACTTCTCTGGCCGGTTCATTTTTTACTGCCGCCATTTTGCGGGCTTTGGCTTCGCGTAACGCTTGCCGCTGGGTTTTGGTGAGTTCTTTGCCATTCACAACCAACGGTATCCCATCCGCCGTCATCGGCACTGGAACGCTCGCCGCGTCCTCTTTTTTATCGGTGTGATCGGTCATTCAGATTCTCAAAATTTAGCTCCCCATCATGCCACACACTCGTCGCCTCTGCTAGGCAAAACCCTGAGACCTGATAGACTACCCCTATGAGTGAATTCACCTACACCCCTTATGATGGCTCAGCACAACCTTTCACCATGGGGTTACGCCCACTCGATCCGGCTGCATGGATTGAAATTGACCATCACTACACAGATCACTTGATCGAGAAACATCGCCTCTATACTGACAAACAAGAGGCTGTATTTGCGGCGCTACCGGCAAGCCTCCCTGCCCAAGATGAATGCCTGCGTCTTTTGATCGCCCATTTAAAGTCACATTTCACAGACCGCTTTGAGATATCCGACACGCAGATTTTCACGCGTGATGGCCGCTTCACCTGGGTGATCGAAGATTTTACCGACACACCGCTGGCCTTGGCCGGGCAGCTTGTACAGGAAGATTTTTGCCTGATTGATCCGCACGCAGCAGAGCCAATACTAGTCGCTGCTAGTTTGTGTTTTCCTTCCTCCTGGGCGCTGAAAGACAAAATCGGTAAATCCCTTGATCTGGTTCATGCGCCCGTCCCCGGCTACCAAAACTCCATGGCGACAAAGGTTAATCGGATGATGCAAATCATGCCTGCAGACAGAATTGTCTGGCGGATGAATTGGTCGTTAGATGAAGGCCCCGACTTGCACCGCCCTGCACCGCATTTGCATGATCCATGGCTTGAGGCGCAAGGCGATCCCTTTCAACATATTTTTATTCGTGTTGAACGCCAGACCCTGCGACGGCTGCCAGAGACCGGCTTTGTCGTGTTTACAATAAGGATTTATACAGATTGTTTGGGCAATTTAAAGAGCCACCCAGACGCGGGCAACCTCGCCAAAAATTTGCATAGCCAGCTCGCCGCCTTAACTGATGACCAAGCTGCGTACAAAGGACTGACCAAAGCCCGCCCAAACATCCTGCGCGCTTTGCAACAGCTTAGTTAGTCTAGTGCTTTTTAATGCGCTTCATCCCAATTTGCGCCAAACCCACATTCGACAATTAACGGGATCGGGATGTCCACCGCGGGGCTAGCGGCGTTTTGCATAATTTCGGTGACGATCTCAGCAGTTTTTGTCGCTTGTTTTTCAGGCACCTCAAACACCAGCTCATCATGAACTTGCAGCAGCATCCGCGCGCTTAAATTTGCCTTTGCTAAAGCACCGGGCATGCGGATCATTGCCCGACGGATAACATCCGCAGCCGACCCTTGGATCGGTGCATTAATCGCCTGACGCTCGGCATAGCCACGTTGGGCAAAGTTCTTGGCGTTGATATTTGGCACGAATGATTTGCGGCCAAATATCGTCTCGACATAGCCATTTGCTTTTGCTTGCTTGATGGTCTCGTCCATATAGGCCCTGATGCCGGGGAATTTTTTGAAATAGCTGGCGATATAATCCTTCGCCTCACCCCTCGAAATACCGAGTTGATTGGCCAGCCCAAAGGCAGAAATGCCATAAATAATACCAAAATTAATCGCTTTGGCCTGACGCCGAACCATTGGGTCCATGCCGTCAATCGGCACACCGAACATTTCGGACGCCGTCAATGCATGGATATCCACCCCGTCGCGAAAAGCCTGTTGCAATTGCTCGATGTCCGCAATATGCGCAAGCAACCGCAATTCAATTTGCGAATAATCTGCCGATAGCAAAACATTTCCTTTCTTCGGCACAAAAGCGGTTCTAATCTTTCGGCCATCTTGCGTCCGAATAGGAATATTTTGCAAATTCGGGTCTGTTGAAGACAATCGCCCGGTTGTGGTTGATGCCAGCGAATAAGATGTATGCACCCGGCCGGCCTTTGCATTGATGGCCTGTTGTAATGCATCCGTGTAAGTACTTTTGAGTTTCGCCATTTGCCGCCACTGCAAAATAGCCCGGGGCAAATCATGCCCGTCTGCCGCTAATTGCTCGAGCACGTCCGCGCCGGTCGACCACGCGCCTTTGGCGGTTTTTTTGCCGCCGGGAAGCCCGAGCTTATCGAACAGGATATCAGAAATTTGTTTCGGGCTGCCAAGGGTAAATTTCTCGCCAGCAAATTCATACGCCTCTCTTTCATATTGGGCCATGCGCTGGGCAAAATCCGTCGACAGGTGCGACAATACTTGAGCATCAACCTTAATACCCTCGCGTTCCATCTGGACAATCACTGGCACCAAAGGGCGCTCTAGGGTTTCATAGACAGTGGCCATCCGTTCCGGCACCAGCCGTGGTTTTAATTTTTGATACAAGCGATAGGTGACATCTGCATCTTCGGCCGCATAGGCGGAAGCCTGTTTAATTGGAATTTGGTCAAAGGTTTTTTGCTTTTTACCGGTGCCCGCCACTTCTTTAAAGCTGATACACTTATGCCCGAGATGTCGCTGGGCCAATTCATCCATACCATGATTATGCCGCCCACAATCAAGCACATAAGACAACAACATCGTGTCTTCTATCGGCGAGAGCGCTA
>JAZGEB010000412.1:0-7450 GCA_036478515.1 Parvularculaceae bacterium
CCCCTCTCGAATTTTCCCTTGGGGGCAGCGCGGGCACAACTGCATGAAACTTACATTGTCAGCCAAACCACACATGGGCTGTGCATCACTGATCAGCATGCGGCCCATGAGCGGCTTGTTTATGAGCGTATGAAAAAAGCACTAGAAGCTGGCGGTGTCGCCAAACAAGGCTTGCTGATCCCGGAAGTCGTTGAATTGGACAGTAAAGAAGAAGCCGATATGTTGGTCGAGCGGGCAGCGGAGTTTGCCGAACTCGGGCTGGTGTTTGACAATTTTGGCGATGGCGCGGTCATTGTCCGCGAGACCCCGGCCTTGCTCGGCGAGCTTGATATTAAAACCATGATCCGCTCGCTGGCTGAAGATATCTCCAGCATCGGCAAAGGCCTAGCCCTAAAAGAGCAACTCGAAGAAGTGTGCAGCTCGATGGCCTGCCACGGTTCGGTCCGGGCGGGACGGCGCTTAACCATTGATGAAATGAATGCGTTGTTGCGCGAGATGGAAGCAACGCCCCATTCTGGCCAATGCAATCATGGCCGCCCGACTTACGTAACTCTAGCCCTTGGCGATATCGAAAAATTATTCGGAAGAAAATAATGACAGACAAAACCAAAAACAACGAACACATTCCGCTGAGTGATCTTGGTGACTACACAGAGCTTGTCGATGCAGCGATGAGACAAGCCGCGGATGATTTTTATGCGACCATCAAAAAACGTCATACTATCCGCGCCTTTTCAAGTGATCCCGTACCTCAAGAAGTCATTGAAACATGTATCAAAGCCGCAGGTACCGCCCCTTCCGGCGCTAATCATCAGCCTTGGCATTTTGTTATTGTCGGCGATAAGAAGATCAAGAAAAAAATCCGCGTAGCAGCAGAAGAAGAAGAGCGTGCCTTTTATGAAGGCCGCGCGGGCACCGAATGGCTCGATGCGCTCTCCCCAATTGGGACAGACGCCAACAAACAAACGCTCGAAGATGCGCCTTGGCTGATTTGTATTTTTGCCCAACGGCGCGGCGGCATTGAACAAGATGGCAATAAGAAAAATTACTATATTCATGAAAGCTGCGGTATCGCCACCGGTCTTTTGATCACCGCCCTGCATGTCAGCGGGCTTTGCACCCTCACCCATACGCCCAATCCGATGTCGTTCTTGAATGATATCTTAAAACGACCTTCATCTGAAAAACCTTATCTCATTCTGGTGGTCGGAAAACCCGCTAAGGATGCAACGGTGCCCGCCCATGCGCTGAAAAAGAAACCCTTGAAAGAAATTATAAATATATTCTAAGCTATCGTGAAGAACGATATTTTTGAGGGGCATCTCATGAAACCTATCACTTGGCTCACTTGCCTGAGCGCCATATTTTCGCTTGCCTTGATGGCCCCAGCCGCCGCGGTTGAGCCAATCCCGACAGAAGCATTTGCGCGATTACCGACCCTCAAAAGCGTCAAAATTTCGCCCGAAGGCGGCAAAATGCTTGCCCATGTTCAAAATGGCGAACACTACTCGCTCAAGATTTTCGACTATCGCGACGATATGTTACCGCTATATGCGATCAAAGAAGATGAAAAATTTACCTTGAACCGTACTTTCTGGGGCAATAATGATCGGATTGTAATATCGGTTCTCTTTAATGGTCGACGCAACGGCATCGATACAAGTGAGACACGTCTGCTCTCTATGACCCCAACTGGGGAAGATATGAGTGCCCTGTTCCCGGTTAGGTTTGAAGATTGGATACCACAAATCCAAGATGATATTGTGTCTTATCTGCCAAATGACCCGGACCATATTCTGGTTCAATATGGCCAACCATCCGAAGTCTGGAAGGTCAATGTCAATAAGAAAAAAAACCATGGTCGCGTGCGCTCTACCAAAAAAAACATCTCCGATTGGCGCGCGGACGTACATGGTAATGTGATGATTGGCAGTGGTGTAATCCACAACAAAACTCGAAAGTTAGTCGTCAAACTCGCTACAGGTAAATGGAAAAACATCTCACACCGGGTTGCTGATGAGAATACAACCTTCTTCATTGACGGTGTCTCCGACCAACCGGACATTTTTTATGTCTTATCCGATCATGAAACCGAAACCAGAGCTCTATACACCTATAATGCAAGCACTGATCAGTTTGTAGCCAAGCTCTACGAAAATCTATCAGTTGATGTCTATGGGACGATCCAGGACCGCAACACCGGTAAGGCGCTGGGCGCGGTCTTTGCTGATGATGAAGGCGATATTGTCTGGTTTCAAGATAGTTTCATAAAGCAAGACCTGAAACAATTAGCACGTACTTTTAAAGGCAAAAATGTATCGATCGCATCGCTGAGCTCTGACCAAAACCATTATGTGGTTTTCATCGATGATGTCGATGATCCCGGATATTATATTCTCTATGATCGGGTGGCCAAAAAAGCCAAGCAGATGCCGTCGCAATATACGTTGCTCGAAGGCAAAACTCTCGGCAAAATCATGTCTGTTGAGTATCCGGCCCGGGATGGCCTGACAATACCAGCCTATATCACGCTGCCGCCGGGCATCAACGCGCTTAATGACGCCAAGGGTTTGCCCTTTATCGTCTTGCCCCATGGTGGCCCTTCATCGCGGGATTTTCTCGAATTTGATTATTGGACACAATTTTTTGCCAGCCGGGGCTATGGCATATTGCAGATGAACTTCCGCGGCTCCAGCGGCTATGGCAAAGAGTTTAAACTTGCGGGCTCAAAACAATGGGGCCAGGCGATGCAGGATGACATTACCGATGGCACCAAATGGCTGATCGAAAAGGGCTATGCTGATAAGGACCGCATCGCACTGCTCGGTGGGTCCTATGGCGGTTATGCTGCGCTTATGGGCGTTGCCAAAGAGCCTGACATGTATCAATGCGCGGTCAGCTTTGCCGGTGTCACTGACCTGCCCGGCATCATTCAAAATGCCAAGCGCTATGTAAATGGCAAATACCGGACCCGGCATATTGGTAATCTGTGGTCTGATAGAAAAATGCTGCGGGCAAATTCGCCGGTTAATCGCGCCGATGACATCAAAGTGCCGGTCCTGCTCATTCATGGCACCGAAGATCGGTCTGTCAATTATAGGCAATCTGTCAAAATGCATAAGGCTCTGAAAAAATCAGGCAGCCCGGTCACTTATATTGAACAGAAAAACGGCGATCACCATCTCAGTTTTCATTCACATCGTTTGCAATTCTTAGTACAATCCGAGAAATTCCTGAAGACTTGCATCGGCTAACTTTAGCGCTTTTCCCGGCGCTCCCGGCGGCGTTCAAGCCGTTCGAGAAACTGGTCGCGATCTTCAATCATGGTCGCAAACAGAGCGGTGCGCTCCTCATCGGGCATCGCTGCCAAATATTTGATCACTTCATCATCAAGTATCGCATTATGCGCAGTCATCTTTTCACGCGTAATGCTCACGGCCTGTTTTAAGGCAACGCCGTCAAATGCTTCTGCTCCGGCGGTTTCCAGAATATTGCGGTCATTGCTAAAAACTTCACGCGGTCTTGTACCATTCGTGGCTTCCACCCTCGCTCTGATTTGAGCGTGCAAGGCCTTCCTGTCTTCTTCTGACATATAGCGCATCACTGTTGATAACCTCAGCCCGCCACGAAAATCGCCTCGGGTCTTTTTTAAGCGATGCGGTAAACGCTCATTTCCCGTGCCATTTTCCGCGGCCTGATGGTTTTGGAGACGGGGTTTCACCCGCTCGCTCATCAAATACCCGCCGAGCAAGCCGTTCAAGCCAACCGAAAGTAACAGAGCGACGACCCATTTGGTGTTATTACCGGGCGTTGTCATTGAAGTATCTCCACAAAATCAAGATCATCCTCATCATACAAGTCCATCGCAAGTTGATAATCATCCCTGTACGATTGACTATTTGATGGGAAAAACTGCTCGACCCCGATACCAACCCCGAGCGTGATCGCGAGCGTTGCAGCGATTGCACGAAAGGGTAGGTTTTGACGCTGCGGGCGCGGCGTTGAGGCGCTAATGATCCGGGTTACAAGCCTATCTGCTTTGGCCTGCTTCAATATTCGCGCTTGCAACAACTCACTAGGAGCCGGCGCTGATATGCTATCCAGTAATTGGTCGAGCGCTTGACCCTGATCAATTGCCGACGCAGCATTGCCTTGCTCTAGCAAAGCCAGCGCCGCATCGCGCTCAGCTTCGGGCCAGCGCTTTGGCGCGGCACCAAAACTAGCGATGATCTCGTGCAATCGTTGGTCGCTCATTTCATGTTTTTTACTCATAACGCATCTCTATAATTTGACATTAAATCGTGTTTGTCATCTGCCAGCATCTCTTTCAAATTTCGCCTTGCCCGCGCCAAGAGAGATTCATAGGCTCGGACACTTAGCACCAAAATTTCGGCTGCTTCGACTTGGCTGCATTCTTGATAGTGGCACAAAACCACAGCCGCTTTTTGGCGTTCCGGTAACGCCGCAAGGGCCGCCTCTATCCGGGATTTACCGTCTTGTTCCATCAGGCCAGTCAAGGCACTCGCTTTGTCATCTGCAATGTCGGGCACTTCTCCGGGCAAATCTTCTTTTTTCTTACGCAACCGGTCGAGGCATAAATTAGTTGCGACACGGCGCATCCAAGTGACTAACTTCGCATTACCTGTTTCCCAACTTGGCGCTTGTTGCCAGGTTTTTAAAAAAACTTCCTGAGTTATATCTTCGGCTGCCCAATCATCTTTGAGTAAATGCCATGCCAATGATTTGAGGCTACGTAAATGCCGCTCCATCAACACCCGCAAAGCCGCCTGCTCCTGCGCCGCAAGGCCTGGCAGGATGTCCGCATCCGGATCAGGCGATCCGGATACGCCTTTTGGGGTTCTGCCTGACGGCATTTAAGCGAGCCTTAACAGACTAATTACTCTTGCGGTTTATGGCGATGTTTTTTGGCTGGCTTTTCATCTTCTGAAATCACGCCATCGCCATTTTTATCCATCTTGGCAAATCGTGCCGCAACCATGGCGTCATGCTCGGCTCTGGAAACAACACCATCACCATCGGTGTCCGCATTATGGTCTTTACCATGCTTGCGGTGTTTTTTCATCTTATGACCATCGCCGTCCCCAACCGTTTCGCCATTGGCTAAGCGCTCAGCCCGGCGTTCGGCCCGGCGCGCCGCCATTTTCTCATGACGCTCAGCTTTAGCAGCGGCTTTTTCTTCTGCCGTGATATTGCCATCGCCATCGGCATCCATCCGGTCAAAATGCTGATCGGCTCTATCCTTGAAATCAGCTTCGCTCACGGGGCCACTTGGCCGGCGCATCTTTTTACCCGGTGCAGCAGAACCGGCTTTTTCTTGTGTAGCAGAGGCTGAAACGGTCTCGTCCAGCGCGCTATCGGCCGCACTCGCACAAGCCGCAAGTCCAAAAACAGCGATACCCGCAATGGCGGTCTTAAAAGAAATCGTCATGTCAGAAAGTCTCCTTGGTTAAATGTTCCAGCCCTTAAACGGGCATAACTGAAGTTTCCGTCGCTTGGCGTCGAAAAAATGCCCATATGTCCTAAAATTAACATGGGATTTGCTCAGCGGCCAACCCCGCCATAGGCAATCCCGGTTAAGTCGGCCATCTGGCGCTGGAATGTGGTCAGATCGTCGGGATTAAAATCTGCCAAAGAATTATGTCCACAAGCTCTGGCCAGCACTTGCATCAACTCGGTCGACGCCGCGAAGAAATTCTCGAGTCTGATGGCAGAATTTTCAACGATCAGGCGCGAGGCCAAATGCGGCTTTTGACTGGCAATGCCGACCGGGCAATTATTGGTGTGGCAAGCCCGCATGGCGATACAGCCGATGGCTTGCATCGCCGAATTTGAAACGGCGATGGCATCAGCGCCCATGGCCAACGCCTTGGCAAAATCTGCTGGCTTGCGCAGGCCACCCGTGATCACAAGAGTGACATCCGGCGCGTGCTGATCGAGATGACGCCTCGCCCGCGCCAAGGCCGGGATTGTTGGGACCGAAATATTGTCCCGAAAAATCAACGGGGCAGCCCCGGTGCCGCCGCCGCGGCCATCGAGAATAATATAATCAACACCAACCTCTAATGCAGCATCGATGTCTTTTTCGATATGTTGCGCTGAGAGCTTATAGCCGATCGGGATGCCGCCGGTGCGGGCGCGCACCTCATCAGCAAACTCCTTGATTTGCGAAATTTCAGTCCAGTCAGGAAAGCGCGGCGGTGAGATCGCATCCACGCCATCTTCAAGCCCGCGCACTTGGGCAATCTTGCCATGAACCTTATTGCCCGGCAGATGTCCGCCGGTGCCGGTCTTAGCCCCTTGTCCGCCTTTAAAATGAAACGCTTGAACCTTGGCAATCTTGTCCCACGAAAAACCGAACCGAGCCGAGGCCAGCTCATAAAAATAACGACTATTGGCCGCTTGTTCTTCGGGCAACATCCCGCCTTCGCCAGAACAAATGCCCGTGCCCGCAAGCTCGGCCCCGCGAGCAAGCGCAACCTTGGCCGGTTCAGACAAAGCGCCAAAACTCATATCCGAGACGAACAAAGGAATGGCCAACGTCAAAGGTTTTTTTGCCTTCGGCCCGATAATCGTTTGCGTACTGACGGGTTCATCATCCAGATGGGGTTGCTTATGCAATTGCGCCGTCACAAATTGGATATCATCCCAGTCCGGCAGGTCCGCCCGCGGCACCCCCATCGCGTCAACCACGCCATGATGTCCGGTTTTGGTCAGGCCATCACGAGCATATTGCTGGATCAGCGCATTGAAGGGTTCTTCGTGCGGCGCATGGCTGGTATCCTGGTATAGCCCGAGATACTCATCGCGCTTGAAGGGTTGTGGATTTGCCCGGGCCCACGCCGCGATCTCCGCTTCATCAACCGTCACCTCGCCATTCTCAATAGTGGCGTTAAACTTATGCAGCACTTCAGAATTTGCATATTCCGAAACACCGGTATCTAATCTGTAATCCCAATCATGGACGCCGCAAATCAGATTATCATTCTCGTCCACATGGCCATCCGCCATTAATGCCCCGCGATGTAAACAGCGACCATAAAGCACCGAGACTTCATCGCCATACCGCACGATAACAAGATCAACACCGGCCACCAGCGCATAAGCCGGCTTCCGGTCTTCTAACTCTTGCCACTTGGCAATCACGATTTGCGTCATGTAAATTCTCCCACAAGTCACTGTCATTCTCACGATGCATCACGCACCGGATATCCCCCAGTGTAACAACATTTTGCCTGTGTTGAATATAGCCACCCAAATGCGTATAATGAAAACCTGTTGAGGTCGCTGATGGACAAAACGACGACAAAACACCTTTGGCACAAAGTCGCTAACTTGGATGAAGTCGCCGAGGGGCGCGTTCAATCGGTTACGGCCGGGACGCAATCACTCGCCCTGGTTCATTTCAAAGGCCAATATGCGGCGATGGAAA
>JAZGEB010000413.1:0-2037 GCA_036478515.1 Parvularculaceae bacterium
GCCGAGGCAATTATGGAAATAGATGCGTTGATTGCTTACTTGCAAGTTCTCGGCACGATGGTCGACTTTTCGACTTACGAAGCCGAAAACCCCAAAAATCATCGCTAAGGAGGTCCTCCAATATGTATGAAACGCTCTCCAACTTAGCCCAAACATTAGGACTGCTCCTTTTCGTTCTGGCATTCGCCATGGTGCTTTATTATGCATTGCGGCCGGGCAATAAAAAAACATTTGATCACGCGGCAAACCTGCCCCTGAATGAAGAGGAGCCCAGTGATGAACAAGGACCATAGCACCAAGCCAGAAATTGATAATCATACGGGCGTTGAAACCACTGGCCATGAATGGGATGGGATCAAGGAACTCAACAATCCGTTGCCACGTTGGTGGTTATGGATTTTTTACGCCTGCTGCGTTTGGTCTGTCGTCTATTGGATATTCATGCCGTCCTGGCCGGGCATCAATTCGCATTTGCGCGGTACTCGAAATCACTCCGACCGGGCGAATGTGGCAGCGGCTCTTGAGACTCTAAAAGATGTTCGGAAAGTCAATGCGCAACGTTTATTGGCGGTTGGCTCTGTTGCCGAGATTGAGCAGGATCCTGAATTGCTGCAATTTGCAATCACCGCAGGGCATTCAGCCTTTGGCGACAATTGCGCGACGTGTCACGGCACCGGCGGCGGTGGCTTTAAGGGCTATCCAAATCTCAATGATGATGTCTGGCTCTGGGGTGGCTCGCTGGCCCAGATCAAACAAACCATTACTTATGGCATTCGCAATGGGCATGACCAGGCCCGGACCTCGCAAATGCCGGCCTTTGGGGATCAGAATATTCTCAACCGCGACCAGATCAATGACATGACCTCTTATGTCGAATATCTCGCCGGGCAAAAGACAGTCGCGCCAGAAATAATTGCCCGCGTAGTTCCGGTCTATCAAGCACAATGCGTCTCTTGTCACGGGGCCGCCGGCACCGGCGATCGCACCCAAGGGGCGCCAAATTTAACTGATGCAGAGTGGCTTTATGGCGGCAGTCGCGAAGAAATCCGTGCCCAAATCATCCACGGGCGCAATGGCGTGATGCCAGTTTGGGGCGAACGACTTGATGAAGCGACGATTACAGCTCTGGCGGTTTATGTGCATACATTAGGCGGCGGTGAATAAAGCGTTTTAAGCGTAAGGGGCAAACTTCGTGAGCAAAACGGCATTACCAGACATTGATGTCACAGCGGTCAATAGTGCCGAGGCGCGTGAGCTGTATAAAAAGCGCGAGCCGATTTACCCAAAACTCGCCCATGGCAAGTATCGACTGATCAAATGGGTCTTGCTGGTCGTCACCTTGGGTGTTTATTATGGCTTCCCATGGCTACGTTGGGACCGGGGGCCGGGCAATCCTGACCAAGCTGTCCTAGTTGATTTTACCGGCCAGCGATTTTATTTTTTCTTCATCGAATTATGGCCCGATGAACTGTATTTCGTCTCTGGACTTCTTATCCTATCAGCATTGGCGCTGTTTTTGGTGACATCGCTGTTTGGCCGACTGTGGTGCGGCTACTCATGTCCGCAAACGGTGTGGACGGATCTCTTTATCCTTGTCGAACGTCTGATTGAAGGCGATCGCAACAAGCGCATTCGGCTCGACAAACAACCATGGACAGCTCAAAAATTCATCAAAAAAGCCACCAAACATTTGGTTTGGCTGTTGATCGCGGCAGCAACAGGCGGCGCTTGGGTGTTATATTTCCATGATGCACCCACCATAATGGCGCAAATTTTCAAAGGCACAGCCCCTCTCACCGCCTATATTTTTCTCGCCATCCTGACCTTCACCACCTACTCCCTTGCCGGGTTGATGCGCGAACAAGTCTGTATCTATATGTGCCCTTGGCCGCGCATCCAAGCGGCAATGCAAGACAGTGAGACCTTTGCCGTGGGCTATTACCCGGCTCGGGGAGAGCCACGCGGTAAGTTGAAAAAGAACAGCGAAGCTATTATTGGCGATTGCATCGATTGCAAAGCCTGCATCGCGGTCTGTCC
>JAZGEB010000414.1:0-4367 GCA_036478515.1 Parvularculaceae bacterium
ACCTCGATCTGCCTTTAATCAGTATGATGCGCTCCTTGTCAAAACTGACCCACAAGCCGGTCAGCCATGGTGAATTTTTAGCCATGCTGCGATATGCGCCGGGCCATGAATATAAACCGCACCATGATTATCTTGAACAAGACAGCGAAGATTATTCGAAAATTGAACAATCCGGTCAAAGGGCCTTGACGGTGTTGATTTATCTCAACCACGGATATGAAGGGGGCGAAACCAATTTTCCCCACCTTAATCTATCTTATAAAGGCGCAACCGGGGATTGTTTGGCGTTCCAAAATTGTGATGACGCTGGCGATGGCATTGCCGATAGTCTCCATGCGGGGTTGCCGATCAAGCTGGGCGAAAAATGGTTGGCCACATTGTGGGTCAGACAGAAGGTGTTTTGGCCACCAGAAACAAGCTGTTAAGGAGATAAGGCAAGACAAATCGATCACCCGACAATCCCTGAGCTTGCCCGGGGCGATAGTCCTCATTTCCCCTTTTCACTAGCCCCGCCTTCTAGTAGTCTGCTCAAGAACCAACAAAGAGGAACGAGACAATGAGAAAGTATCTACTGGGCGGCGCTGCCCTGACCATCGCGATAATCGCCACAGCAGCTTGGGCAAATGATGAGTTTATCGAAGGCTGTGAGGCCTATGCCGATGAATTTGAGGCAGACATTGATTGCGATTGCATGGACGAAGCGGCGACAAAAGATCCATCTCTTTATGATGAGTTTGCGAAAGTCTCGAAGCCAGAAGATGCCGCTAATATGTCAACAGCCGCGCAAGAAGTTGTCGCGCAATGTTCCGGTAGCTAGAGCAATTCCGAGGTAAGATGGCCCATTCTTTCTCGATAATAAAAAGCCAAAGCGGCAAGTTCCTTGCCGATACAGATTAAAGCTTTCCTCGGAAATGCTCCAGACTCACGCGACCGATAAACCTGTAACAAATAAGCCGGGCATTTATGCCCGGCTTTTATTTACTTGGGCGGCTCTAGTGTCCTAATCTAAATTATAAATATCCACTGGTGTCAGACCAAAAGATTTTTTTGGCGTATCATAATCCCCCATCAGCAATTCAAAATGAAGATGGATTGGAATGGCGAAACCAGAAGATTGCCCCATCCCGCCTAATTCATAGCCAAGCGGGACAACTGCCCCAACTTCCACGTCAGGCCCAAATTCTTTGAGATGCGCATAGCGGGTGAAGTAGCCATTGCCATGATTGAGCAAGACCGTAAATCCGTAGTCGGAACGATAAACCGCCTCAACAATTTGACCATCGGCAGCGGCAAAAACGGCGCCGCCACTTTGACTGTAATAATCCACGCCCTTATGAAGTTGGCCTTTGCGCCGGCCAAAGCCGGATGAGATACAAGCATCCTTCACCGGCATCATCGCAAATGTTACCCCCTTGATATCGATCATTTGGGTATAGGCATCGACCTCGCCCGAGCCATTGAGAGGCGGTGCATTACTGATCGATATTTTGCAAAGCTTGACGATCCCAGCAAGAGCGTGCGCTGGTAAGCTTTGATTGATGTGGTTTGTGGTGTCACGGGTTTTGGTTGGAAGAGCCGGCGCGGTTGGCGTCTCGCTCGCGCCTTTATCTTCAAGCACTTCTGCAATGCGCGCCTTAGAGGACAGATATATCCGGTCCGCTGCATCAAATATAATCGGCGGTGCCGCGAACTTAGAGCCAACAAGCCAACCGATCCCGATACAGATAAAACTGTAAAATCCCCACGCCAATAATCTCATTACACTTCCCCTTGCGGGTCACCTTAGCACATAAAGTCTGAATATTAAATTGCTTCTAAGCCTCAGCTATCCATGAGGCCAAAAACATGCGCAAAAAAAGAAAGCCGCCCTTTAAAAAAAAGGCGGCTTTCTCGCAAGATACTTATGCCACTGGCATAAAAGCGTGTTTTTCATGGCAACTTTCATCAATCTAGGTTTAGACCAGACCTAAGTCTTGGCCAGTCCGGATCACGCACCTTGCGTTACGTGAGCTGATGGATCGCCTATCTAAAGTTGCATTTATCGACGCTTTAGGAGGCAAGGGTCAGAGTTGAAGAGATTGCTCCCCAATAAACTGATCTTTTCCGATTGCCAGTTCCTGCATAGAGTTCTTACTGAACATCCGACCACCTCCTTTCAAATCATTAAACAATATAGAAATGGTCTCATGGGTCATGCATCTTGGCAATCCCCAAAGTTTAAATTTTTTACGAAGTGCGTTAACCATTTCGTTACAATAGCAGCTCAATATTTGCCGCCGTCAAAAAAATGCGCTTGTAAAAATAGCAAGAAAGCGGGCCAATCTTCCTCGACGACGCCGTGAGTACCGGGGCGAATAAAAAAACTAACATCCGCTTGCGGATTAAATTCATCCAAGCGCTTTGCGGTTAGGCCTTCACTTCCATATAGTCGATATACCGGGTTTGCACCAAGCGATGCTTCAAATGAAGCGTTCGGGTCAGACCAGACATCGCGTCTTGCATTGCCTAAAAAAACCGGGCGCGGCGCGATGAGGGCCATTAAATGGTGCTGATCAACGCTCATCCGAGTTGGATCATCCGCATATGTTGCATAGATAGGGGCAAACCAATGCGGGTAGCTGCGGGTGATTTTAGCGACAGTTTCGCCGCGTTTGCCTTTGTTCAAAGATGCCCCGCCAGCGCCGGATTGGTGTGAGATAACACCGTCGATCCGGTCATCAAATGCCGCGCCAACCAAAGCCGCTTTACCATAACGCGAATGGCCATAAGCGATTAGCGCCGATTGATCCAAACGCGGATCATCTTCCAATATATCGACCATAGAAGTGTACAACCAGCCCCAGGCCGCGATCGCGCCCCATCTTGTTGCAAGCTCTGGGGTCGGAATTTTCGCATCCGGGCCAAATTGCAAAGCCCGCAAGGCCTGCTCACCTTCATCTGCTCGATCAGGCACAAATTCAGGCGGGTAAATCGTCGCTACGCCGATGCCATGGTCGATAATCATCTCCAGCGGCGGGGTCGCGATATAGCGACCAAAGACATATTTCATCGCCTTGCTCATCATCCCGTCTCCAGCGCAAGAAGACGCGGTAGAAGCAACACCGGCAAAAGGCATGGTCGCGCTATTGGGACAAAAGGTCTGCATCATAATCACCGGCACAGGCCGGTCTGATTTTGGCAGCAACAACACCATTGTCACGTCAGCGCTTTTTAATCTTGTCGCGCCTTGCCTTGTTGCTCTTTGACGGTGTGAAATTTCGACCCGAAAGGCAATTTCTTCCAAGCTTGCTTTGCCATCAAGCGCATTAGCCGCAATCACTTTGTGGCTTAATTTTGTGGTTGTCGCCAGCTCTGGCATGAGGCCAAATATCTCGCGTTGCAAAGCCGCTTTTACCAACGGTTTGCGCCGCTCCCAATCGGCTTGATTTTGCACTGCCTTTTGTCCCTCAAAAGGCGCCAAAATGTCCGGCTGCGCCGCCGGACCATTTGCCTTTAACTCAGCCCAAGCAAGCGACAATTGAACACAGCCCGCAAGAGCGGTGATGATGCTGACCAGCACTAGCCATTTGATCAAACTTTTGGTTTCTGGGGCCATTTGCCGCCTCCCATTCTCAAGATTACTGACCATACTCTGCTTTGCGTGCGAGCTCACCCACTTCTGGTCTCAATTTTGCGTGACCGGCAGTCAATTACCAATATGCCAAAGCCATTTGCTTGTTCCCGATCCGTGGGTTACGACGCCCCAAATGAAATTACCCTGAAAGAGTGCCGCCGATGAAACCGATCCGCAAAGTTGTTATCCCCGTCGCTGGCCATGGCACACGGGTTTTGCCCGCGACCAAAACCTTCCCCAAGGAATTGCTGCCAGTGGTTGACCGGCCGCTGATCCATTATGTCGTGGAAGAAGCATTTGAAGCTGGCATCGAACATGTTGTCTTTATCACCGGGCGCAACAAAGCCGCGATCGAAGATTATTTCGACCACGCATTCGAGCTTGAAACTTCCCTGAGAGAAAAAGGCAAAGTCGATATCCTCGAGGATGTACAAAGCTCCGTCTTCACCCCCGGCTCAACCTCTTTCACCCGCCAGCAAGTGCCAGCAGGCCTTGGCCATGCGATCTGGTGCGCAAGAGATATTATTGGCGATGAGACTTTCGCGATTTCCCTGCCAGACGTTATTATCCGCGGCAAACCCGGCTGTTTGAAACAAATGGTTGATCAGTACACAAAAACGGGTGGCAATATTATTGCGGTTGAAGAAGTCCCGCCTCATGAAGTCAACAAATATGGCATCATCGCGCCACAATCACAAACTGGCGCGCTGATGGAAATGTCTGGCATGGTCGAGAAACCCACCAGTGAAGACGC
>JAZGEB010000415.1:0-3864 GCA_036478515.1 Parvularculaceae bacterium
CTGCAAAGCAACAATTTAACGATGGTTAAGGGGTTGTTAATTTTCCCCCTAAATTAACCAGTTATTCGGCTGATTTAGCTCAATTTTTACGAGGATTTGACGCAAATTTGGGTCAATTTTTACCGTAGTATAGCCGTTGGTGTGACCTCCAAGACGCATAATATCCGGTTAAAATACCAGTTACCGCCTCGCGATACAGACAATGGCAGTCAGCTCTCAAGAAAAGACGAGTGCCGGGGTGTCACGGGTGGCTTCAATTATCGTTTAAATCTTGACTTGTAGTGCAAATTGCATTACATAATGCCAAAGAAAGAGATTGTCATGTTCGACTTTCAAGCCAGTAATTTAGACCGAGAAAAGCAAACGCGGACAACCCAAATCCGTCATGGCGATAGGCTTGGTGACCTCATCGCGCGGGCAGCGCAAGCGCTCGGCGTAGATAAGTCCGTCTTTGTGAGGGCCGCTATAGCCAAGGAAGTCAAGCGTATCTTGGAGACGGGATCACGCCATGCCTTGACGCCAGAGGAGGCAGCGCAATTTGCCGCCGCTTTGGATACCCCCCCTAAACCGACCCCGCGTGCTGTTGCAGCAGCACAGGCTTATCGCCATCGCGTCATAGATGCCGAGTAAAAGGCCGACTAAAGGAATGGGCCTTCGGATTCAACATTTTGACCCGGTCCGACATGATCGAACCGGTTTTTCTTGTGGCGTCGAGCGACTTGATAATTACCTAAAACTCAGTGCTAAAAAACAACAAAAAGACGACATGACCCGCGTTTATGTTGTGATCGCAGAAGACAACACAATTGTCCTTGGGTATCACGCCATTAATCTGGGCATGATGAATGTCGATGAATTAGCCAAACGCCCCCGCGGCGCGCCTGATCATGATGACCTGCCCATCCTGTTTCTTGGCCAAGTAGCGGTGCAAACATCGGCTCAAGGCCAGGGGATTGGATCAATCCTCATGCACCATGTTTTTGAAAAAGCCTGCATCATCGCCAATGAAGCGGGTTGCCATGCCATTGTTCTTGATGTGATGTCTGATGGCGATCCGATTGTGTTTCAACAACGGCTTGGTTGGTATACGGAATTTGGATTTCAAGCCTTTGCCAGCAATCCGGCACGTATGTTTATGACGATGAAACAGGTGCGCATTATAGTCGAGAATGCGGGTTGATTAAAGTGTTTCAGCCATATCAGCCGTTTTTCTTTGCCAGCGCTGCTTGCGCTGCGGCCAATCTGGCAATCGGCACCCGGTAGGGCGAACAGGAGACATAATCCAGGCCGATATTTTCGCAAAAATGGATCGAGGCTGGGTCGCCGCCATGTTCGCCGCAAATCCCAAGCTTGATGTCGGGCCGGGTTTTGCGGCCGCGTTCCGCTGCAATCTCAATCAATTGCCCGACCCCCTCTTGATCAAGCGTAACAAACGGATCCTGCTCCAATACCCCAGCGCGAATGTAAGCCGGCAAGAATGAGCCCGCATCATCACGGCTCAGACCAAACGTTGTTTGGGTCAGATCATTTGTCCCAAAAGAAAAGAACGCAGCATCCTCAGCAATTTTGTCAGCCATGAGGGCTGCACGTGGTAATTCAATCATGGTCCCAATCATATAGTCCAGCGTGATGCCTTTCTCGCGCAACACTTGCTCGCCAATATCTTCAATCCGGGCTTTGAGGATCGACAATTCTTTTTTTGTCGCCACCAATGGGATCATAATTTCCGGCACAATCGCTGTACCTGTTTGTTTAACCACATCGCAGGCCGCTTCAAAAATCGCGCGTCCCTGCATCTCATATATCTCAGGATATGACACGCCAAGACGACAGCCGCGATGGCCGAGCATCGGGTTGAATTCTTGCAATTGATGAGCGCGATCTTTTAGCGCTTCTGCGTCCATACCAGATGCTTTGGCAACTTCTTCAATTTCACGATCGGAATGCGGCAGGAACTCATGCAAGGGTGGATCGAGCAAGCGCACAGTTACCGGCAAACCCGCCATGACCTGAAACAATTGCGTGAAGTCAGCACGTTGCATCGGCAATAACTTAGCCAAAGCCTGCTCGCGCCCGGCTTGATCCTTGGCTAGGATCATCTCGCGCACGGCTATGATACGTTCTGCTTCAAAGAACATATGCTCGGTGCGACAAAGGCCGATACCTTCAGCGCCAAATTCGCGCGCCGTTTTCGCGTCAAGCGGGGTCTCGGCATTCGCCCGAACCTTCATCCGCCGATGTTTATCCGCCCACACCATAAGTTTGCCAAAGTCGCCTGACAATTCTGGCTGTATAGTTTTTACGGTACCAAGGTAAACCTCGCCGGAGCCACCATCGATCGTAATAATCTCGCCTTTGGCAATCTTCTGACCAGCGACAGAAAAATGGCTGCCATCTTTTTCAATTTTCAGATCGCCAGCACCGCACACACATGCCCGGCCCATACCTCTGGCCACCACCGCCGCATGCGAGGTCATGCCGCCTCGTGCGGTGACGATACCGGCAGCGGCATGCATCCCGTGAATATCTTCGGGCGACGTCTCTACACGAACCAAAATGACCTTATGACCTTCTTGGGCCAATCGCTCGGCCTCATCAGACGAGAACACAACTTCGCCAGAAGCGGCCCCCGGAGAGGCGGGAAGCCCGCGCAAAATCAATTGCCGCGGCGCGTCCGGATCAAGCGATGGGTGGAGCAATTGATCAAGCGATCCCGGCTCAACGCGCATCACCGCTTGTTCTGGCGTAATCAATTTGTCATCACACATATCAACAGCGATTTTCAACGCCGCTTTTGCGGTGCGTTTGCCCGCTCTGGTTTGCAACATCCAGAGCTTGCCTTGTTGAACCGTGAACTCAATATCCTGCATGTCACTATAGTGTGTTTCAAGTTTCTGAAATATATCGACAAGTTCTTTGAACGTCTCTGGCATCGCCTCTTCAAGACTATCTGCGGTGTCGCCCATCGCCGCTTTGGCTTTTAAGGTGAGGGGTTGGGGCGTGCGAATACCAGCGACAACGTCTTCGCCCTGGGCGTTGATCAGAAACTCGCCATAATAAGTGTTTTCACCGGTGGAAGGGTCGCGGGTAAAAGCAACGCCCGTGGCGGAAGTTTTGCCCATATTGCCAAATACCATGGCTTGCACGCTGACGGCTGTGCCCCACGCCGCTGGAATATTTTGCAAGCGGCGATAGGTATTGGCACGTTCATTCATCCATGACCCGAACACAGCATCAATCGCGCCCCAAAGCTGTTCATTCACATCTTGCGGGAACGGGCGCCCAAGATTGTCTAGAACTGCCTGTTTGTAACCAGTGATGATCTTTTTCCAATCTCCCGCACTAAGGTCAGTATCGAGATATTTGTCGTTTTCGTCCTTATACGTCTCAAGGATATCTTCAAAATGATGATGACCGACACCGAGCACAACATCGGAATACATCTGAATGAAACGACGATAACTGTCATAAGCAAAGCGTTCATCGCCGGCCAAGGCTGCGAGACCCTTGACGGTTTCATCGGTCAGCCCAAGGTTCAAAACCGTGTCCATCATTCCCGGCATTGAAGCCCTTGCGCCAGATCGCACCGAGACCAAGAGCGGATTGGCTGGATCACCAAAACTTTTGCCAACCGTCGTGCCGATTTTAGCCACGGCAGCCTCAACCCCTGCGGCGAGGCCTTGAGGGTAGGTTTTGGCATTGTCATAATAAGAGGTGCAAACGTCGGTCGTCAAAGTGAAGCCGGGGGGCACAGGCAAGCCAAGGCTGGCCATTTCAGCTAGATTTGCGCCCTTGCCGCCAAGCAGGTTTTTCATCGTGGCATTGCCGTCGCTGGTGCCGCCGCCAAAATTATAGACCCATTTG
>JAZGEB010000416.1:0-4711 GCA_036478515.1 Parvularculaceae bacterium
TGTCGCGCCAGCTTTATGGCCTGACTATGCCCTCAGAGCGCCCCGGCCACCACATGCGCGAGACCTGGCACCCGCTCGGGCCTGTCGCGGTGATTTCAGCGTTTAATTTCCCCGTCGCAGTATGGGCGTGGAATGCGGCACTGGCATTGGTTTGCGGCAACCCGGTAATCTGGAAGCCGTCGGAAAAAACCCCGCTGACCGCTTTGGCTTGTCAGAAAATTGCCGAGCGGGTGATGGCAGATTTTGACGAAGCGCCATCAGGATTGCTGCAAGTGGTGATTGGTCACGCTGAAATTGGCGAAGTGCTGGTCCGGTCTGAAGCTGTGGCGCTGGTTTCGGCCACGGGGTCAACCCGTATGGGCCTCGCTGTTGCGCCCTTAGTGGCTGCGCGCTTTGGCCGGTCTCTATTGGAGCTTGGCGGTAATGCGGCGATGATTGTCTCGCAAACCGCTGATCTTGATATGGCGATGCGGGCGATTACGTTTTCGGCGGTCGGCACCTGCGGTCAGCGCTGTACGTCTTTGCGGCGGGTGATTGTGCATGAAGATGTCGCTGGCGAACTCTTGGCCAAGCTGAAAAAAGCCTATTCCAGTGTCTCGATTGGTGACCCGTTAGCGGCGGATACACTGGTCGGGCCGATGATTGATGAGGCTGCTTTCGAGACGATGCAAGCGGCAATGAAACAAGCCAAGGGCGAGGGCGGGAGCGTCTTTGGCGGTGAGCGCCTATCTCAGAATATGCCAGGAGAGGGGGCTGGCGGCGTTTATGTCCGCCCTGCGATTATCGAGATGCCAAGCCAAAGTGATGTCGTGCGTACCGAGACCTTCGCGCCATTGATTTACCTGATGACCTATCGCGACTTTACCACCGCCATCGAAATGCAAAATGCAGTGCCTCAAGGCCTGTCTTCTGCCTGTTTCACGATGAATGTGCGCGAGGCGGAGCAATTCATGTCTGACACCGGTTCTGATTGCGGCATCGCCAATATCAATATCGGTCCTTCCGGGGCAGAAATTGGCGGCGCCTTTGGCGGTGAAAAAGAAACCGGCGGCGGCCGAGAAAGTGGCTCCGACGCGTGGAAAACTTATATGCGTAGACAAACCAATACTGTGAATTATTCAGACACTCTGCCATTGGCGCAAGGGGTGAAATTTGAGGTTTGATCTTATTTATGACCAATAAGATATTGAGATAGCGGTAACAAAGGGATGGTCCGGTGCGGGGTCATACTTCTTTACCTGTCATTAAGTGTTCCCTCCTTTAAGTTCAGCAAGGGAACAAATGTAGAGGAATTCAAAAATGCTTAGACCCATGTCAATTGCGATGTCGTTTACTATTCTGGTTGCAAGTTTTCAAGTTGCATACGCCGAAGAGCCAGTCGAGCCGTTGAGTCCTTCGCAAAAAATTGCGTTATATAGTGTGCTGTCGCATACAATGGAAGTGAATATCCATCAAATGCGTGGTGGGGAAGCAAATAAAGTCTACCTTCATAGTGATGGCCATCGAGAGGCCGTTTATGATGCGGAGGGAATTTTGGTACAAGATGGGTTCAATGACGGCTCGTACAATTATGCGCACCCTGTAAAAGACGCATTTGGACATTTTGAAAAAGATATTTCCCCATGGATTGTATGGGGCACATCACCTTCCGATCCGACAAGCCAAAGTGAACGCATCAGTGCCTATATACTCGATTTTCAGAACGGTTTAGATGCGTCTCGGAAGAATTGGAAAACTAGGCCAAAGGGCGTGTTGCCTGTCGGTTTTGTTGAAGACGATTTTCCTGAAATATTGGAAAGTGTTTTTGCAAATTCAAAAACCAGAGGCCTTTTTGGATTTTTAACAGATGAGACTGAAATGTCTGACAAACAGCGTTTAAAAATCATGGTCGCAATTAAGGTGTCCTTTGTACAAACATATTGCCTTGCCACTCTCAAACTTGAGAGAGCCAATGAATTATCAGGGCAGAAAAAATCAGATAGCGCGAACGCCACGAATGCCGAGATACAAACCTGTCGACACAAGGGCGATTAGATTGGACACCATAAAAGCTGTGGTGAGACCTGTGTGTCCGAGGGCCGGGAAAAAATCACGCCCAACAATTGTGACAACCACAAATAATGATGCAAACAGACCCCAACCGCTGATTATCTTCGGGATCAGGCCGGACTTGAGGAATAAATAAAAGAACCCCGCCATTGACGCGGCGGAGAGTATTATCCCGAGATGGAAGCTGGTATAATCTGATGTCACTTGCAGGCTGGTAAGCAAGCGCCGTCCAGCCTCATCTGTGAACTGGGTGTAAGCCACATTATGGGCGATCTGGGCTGCATTCATGGCAAAAATAGCGCCGAGCAGAAACAGCAAGGACGATCCAAGACTGACAAACAAACTCCAGCTAGCGACAAGTAGTCCGAATTTACGCAGCAAAAGGTAAAGCCCGACACTGATTAACGCCTCCAGGGAAAACACGAAGGCACCGATATAGGCCTTAGCTTTCAATCTTAATTCGGCTTCCAACATATTTTCGGCTGTTGTCACAACATCCGCAGACAGATTAATATTGATACCTTGGGTGATGAACATCGCGGTTAAAATGCCAACCAAGATACTTAACAGCAAAGTCCACCCGACACGTCGGGCCACTCGCTGCATATCCAAATTTTCAGCCTTTTGCATGAAATACCTCTAGGAATGATGACGCATGAACGATTTGAGTTGAAAAATAATACCATCGAACGGTACTGGCGTACATTACGTTCGCGATGAATTTTGAGACAGGATCATCCTTCATGAGAGAGAGACTCACACGCATCTTTTGGCTGGACGGCGGGGCGGTTATTCGCGCACACTTCTGGCTATGAGATTATTCCTGTTCATTTTACTGGGGGCGTTTATGAGCCAACCCGTTGCTGCCGGCCAGACTGGCTCAAGCCAGCAAGCGCAAGCGCCCCAATGCGTGATATTGTTGCATGGTCTGGTGCGCTCGCCGGCCTCGATGACTAAATTGGCCAAGCGGCTAGAGCGTGAAGGCTATCGGGTCGTCAATCAGGGCTACAAGTCACGCAAATTCACGGTTGCAGAGCTTGCCGCCCCGACGATTAATACCGCCATTGGCCAATGCCCGAAACAGGCGACGGTTCATTTCGTCACCCATTCCATGGGCGGTATCTTACTACGGCACTATCTTAAAAACACGCCGCTCAAACGGCTCGGCCGCGTGGTCATGCTTGGCCCGCCAAATCATGGCAGTCAGGTTGTGGACAAAATGGCGAACGTACCGGGCTTTGGCTTGATCAACGGCAAGGCTGGGGACGAGTTAGGGACGGGGGCAAAAGAGCTTGCCGCAATTCTCGGCCCGGCTGATTTTGACCTCGGGGTTATTGCCGGGACCAAAACCATCAATCCGATCTTGTCGGCGATGCTACCGGGCCCGAATGACGGCAAGGTCACCGTGGCCAGTACCAAACTCGAGGGCATGAACGCGCATCTCATCATGCCGGTCGCCCATCCGTTTTTGATGACCAATAATAAAGCGCTCAACCAAGTGGTCTGGTTTCTCGCCCATGGCAGGTTTAAGTCATAGTACACCCTTTGCTAGTAGGAGAGGTGTAGGGCGTCTGGAGAATGGTCCTAGATTTCCGCCATTAAAATGCTACTATAGATATATGGCAACCACAGAAATATATCCCGGCATCACCATAGACCCTGACATTTGCGCGGGCAAACCAACTGTACGGGGTTTGCGTGTTCGCGTCTCTGATATACTTGAGCTCTTGGCGAGCGATGTATCACGCGAAGATATATTAAAAGATTATCCGTATTTGGCAGAAGAAGATATTTCAGCCGCTCTGAAATACGCCGCTCGGACGACTGACATGCCAATCATTATGGCAGCGGAATAGGGTGCGATTTTTAATCGACGCCCAACTTCCCCCCAAACTGAAAGACTGGTTTACTCGCTATGGTTTCATAGTAGAGCATGTTGCAGAAGTTCTTTCGCCAGATGCGCCAGATTCAAAAGTCATCGCTCATGCCGTGTCGAATGATATGATTATCGTCAGTAAGGATTCTGACTTCGTGACGATGGTCAATGATGGCCACCCTCAACTCTTATGGGTCCGAGTAGGAAACGCTTCAACGGCAAACCTCCTGATACAATTTGACCAAAAGTGGCCAGACTTGCAGACGCAGCTCGAGACTGGACAACCGATCGTCGAGCTCATCTAACGGCATTGTCTGAGTGCAGGGTGTCTTGAGACTTCCGTCACAAAGTGTCGCAACTTTGCTCTTTCTTCTGAGTTAATAAATATACTCGAAATGGCATATGGTTGCCTCGTTTACCCCTTCCGCGCAAAATATTCCCGTGTCGCCGCGACAACTTTTGGCGATAATATCAGTGCCGAGACCATGGTCGGGATTGCCATCAGGGCGAAGCTGAGATCGAAGAAATTGATCACGATTTTAATTGAGCTGATCGCGCCGACGACAATGCTGGCAACATAAAACACAGAATAGATCCAGGTCCGGTTTGGTCCAGCGAGGAACGAAAAGCATTTGTTGCCGAAATAAGAATAGGAGAATAACGACGAAATGCCAAAGGCAAGAATGCAAGTGAGCAAGACATAGCCGCCGGCTGGGCCATAGGCGACTTGGAAGGCTTGCAGCGTTAGCGCCACGCCTTTCATTCCCTCTGAGGTCTCCCATACCC
>JAZGEB010000417.1:0-6394 GCA_036478515.1 Parvularculaceae bacterium
GTGAGCAAAAGCAAGCCTTCTGTGGTCAGATCAAGTCGACCGATGGAAATAACCCGGGGCATTGTGTCGGGCAGGGCGTCAAATACGGTCATGCGTTCTTGCGGGTCTTTATGAGTGGTGACCAGATTATCCGGCTTATGAAAGCGCCACAGCCTTGTTGCTTGCTTGGCACCAATGCGCACTTCATCGACGCGGATGTCTTCGGTGCCGGTAACTTTGAAAGCCGGCGTCTCCAATACTTCGCCATCAATCGTCACCCGGCCTTCCAAGATCAGTTTCTCGGCATCGCGACGCGAACAGACCCCGGCATGAGCCAGATATTTAGCGATCCGCTCGCCTGAGTTTTCGCTCGTATTTTCGGTAGGCTGATCAGTCATGGCGGCAAATTTCCTTGGCTAAGAGCCCCTCTTGGCATATCACTGAACAGAAGGAAACCTTGATGGCAGAGCAAGACGATCGATTTATGGCATTGGCGCTGGATCAAGCGCGAGCTGCTGCAGCTGCTGGCGAGGTGCCGGTTGGCGCGGTGTTAATCGATGCGAAGGGCAAAGTTCTGGCGGTCGGCCATAATCGACCTGTCGGCACTGATGATCCAACCGCTCATGCAGAAATTGAGGTGATCCGGCAAGCGGCAAGCTTGTGTAAAAATTATCGCCTGCCGGACACTGTTCTCTATGTCACCTTGGAGCCCTGCGCCATGTGTGCCGGCGCCATCTCCATGGCGCGCATCGGCCGGGTGGTATTTGGCGCGAGCGATGAAAAAGGCGGCGCGGTGATCAATGGCGGCAAGTTTTTTGACCAACCCACCTGCCATCATCGGCCAGAGATCACCCCCGGCGTGAAGGCCGATGAAGCCAGCTCCTTGCTGAAAGAGTTTTTCAAAGCCCGGCGGTAAGGGAACAGGGGGCAAGTCCCGGCACGACAGACATAAGCTCAGCAAAAATATCAAAGAGCAGCGTTAAATCTCTCGCCGGTTTCCCGCGAGGGATACTTAAATATAGAGGGTGCGCGAATTCTGCATCCACGCTAAAAACTATTGAGTGCGGAGCAAATACCCGCGCCCGGCTTTATGCGCAGCCTGTTCTTCCACTTTAGCTTTAACCAAGCTTCAACGAGTTCGGGTCGCCCCTCACTCACTCTCACATATACAGCCACTCATACTACCTCAGACCAGCAGACCCTCACATACTCTCCCGCATTCAAACCTCACTCACTCACACCCACCCACCCACTCACCAACAATATTCTGTCAGTTAAGTCTCTACACTGTTAAATTACTTGCGCTGCCGCATGGGCGCTGGCCCAAGCCCATTGGAAATTATAGCCGCCCAACCACCCGGTGACATCGACGACCTCGCCGATGAAAAATAATCCGGGCACATCATTCACGGCCATGGTTTTAGAATTTAACTGGGTGGTATCAACCCCGCCAAGGGTGACTTCCGCGGTGCGATAGCCTTCGGAGCCTGCTGGTAAGACTTGCCAGTTTGACAATCGTTCACAAAGCGCGCGCAATTTTTCATCTGACCAATCAGCAAGATTACCTGACCATCCCTCAAGCTCGCTTAATGATTGGGCCAGCCGCTTCGGCAGTATTTCAGCCAGAGCCGTCTGGATTTCGATCCGGCCATAGGCCTGGCGCCGAGCCCGCAACAGTGTATAGACGTCCTGATCCGGACACAGATTAACCTCAATAGTCTTGCCTTCGCGCCAATAGGAGGAGATTTGCAAAATACTGGGGCCCGACAGCCCGCGATGGGTGAACAAAAACCCTTCACGAAAGGACGCTTTGCCGCTGCTGACAATCGCTTCGACGCTGACCCCGGCCAGTCCTTTAGCCATGTCTTTGACCGCGCCTTCAAACGTCAGCGGCACCAGCGCTGGGCGCGGTTCAATCACCGGCAAGTCAAATTGCGCCGCGACCTGATAGCCAAAGCCGGTCGCGCCAATTTTCGGGATTGATTTGCCGCCGGTGGCGACCACCAGCGAAGAGGTCTCAACCGGCCCGGTACTGGTTTCAACCCGAAAGCCGCTTGTCGTTTTCGTGACTTGCTGAACTTGCGTCCCGGTTCGAATTTCAGCCCCAGCCGCATGTGCGCCCTCAACCAGCATATCAACAATCTGTGTCGCGCTATCATCACAAAATAGCTGCCCGAGGGTTTTCTCATGCCAGGCAATGCCATGGCTTTCGACCAGTTGGATGAAGTCTTGCGCCGTGTAGCGCTTCAAGGCGGAGATACAAAAGCGCGGGTTTTGCGACAGAATATTCTCTGGCCCGGTGTGAATATTGGTGAAATTACAGCGCCCGCCGCCGGATATCCTGATCTTCTCGCCAATTTTGGCAGCATGGTCGATTACTAATACCCGGCGCCCGCGCGCCGCCGCGATACGCGCGCAAAACAACCCCGCCGCGCCAGCCCCGAGGATCACTACATCGACATTGTTTGTCTTAACCATGATCTGCTCATAGAGGTCGAGCGCCATGACGTCACCTCGTATCAGCACAAAATTTGCATTGACCAAACCACAACTTCGCGCTTTCTTGCGAGCGTGATGAGGGGCGATAAGTGCTGACAATCAAAGCCATTGAGAACCGAGCCGCATTGCCCGCTTTTGCGCCGCAATGGCAGGTCTTGGCTGATCTAGCGGCTGAGCCAAACCCGTTTTTTGCGCCATGGAACATCCTGCCAGCGCTTGATTTGGCCGCGGCTCGGCAGGAGCAACCACCGACATGTCTATTCGCTTATGATGGCGAGCAGATGGTCGGGTTTGTGCCGCTGATCATGGCTAAGACCTATGCTCGGTTACCGGTGCGGTTCTGGCAGAATTGGGTCCATGACCAGTCATTTTTTGGCGCGCCACTGATCGCCCCCGGCTATGAGGGAGATTTTTTGGCGGCGGTCCTCGCTTGGGCAGACCAAAGCGGCACGGGCAGTTTCTTGCAATTGCAAAAATTGGATGCGACCGGACCATTCGCCAAAGCTGTGGCGGCACAAACTGGCCGGGTAAATTATCTCGGGCAAAAAATCGAACGCGCTTGCCTCCACAGTGATTTACCGTACACGACTTATATTGAACAAAACATTCGCGGCAAAAAGCGCAAAGAAATGCGCCGGCTTGATAATCGTCTTGCCGAGGAAGGGAGCGTGCGGTTCGAGCAATTGAGTTCAGGAGATCAGCTTGAGGCGTGGGCCGAGATGTTTTTGCAACTGGAAGATGCAAGTTGGAAAGGCGGCGAGGGGTCTTCGCTCAAAGCCACGGCGGCAACCAGGGCCTATTTTCATGGCATCCTGCAAGGCGCTGGCGCGCAAGACAGTCTCATGCTGCAACGTTTGATGCTCGATGACACGCCGCTGGCGATGCTCGTGAACTTCGTGACAAAAGGTCACGCCTTTTCCTATAAAATTGCCTTTGACGAGGGCTATTCGCGGTTTTCTCCGGGTGTTATGATTGAGCTCAATTTTACCAAAGCGGTTTTGGGTGACGAAAATATTGCCTTTGTCGATAGCTGCGCTGGGGAGAACCACCCGATGATCAACCATTTGTGGGCCGAACGGCGGGTTATATCGATGCACAATATTAGCTTGAAGCGAGGGTTTGGTGCGCTAGTTTTACGTGTTTGCCGCCGCCTTGAAGAATTTGGTGCCAAAAGACGAGGATCATGATGATTTTTACCCCTGAAGAGAAACAGAAATTTGCGGCGAATTATCCGGCGCAGCCCGTGCTTTTTAACCACCAATTAGAAACCCATGAATTATTCACTTTGGAGCGCTTAGTTGAATTATCGCAAAGCTTGCCCAAAGACCGGGTGGAATATAATAGCGGCAAAGTACCGGTTAGTCAGGACCCAGACAAAACCCCCTCCAACAATCTCTCGGTCGCTGAGACCATTCGCTCGATTGAGGAAAATGGCTCATGGATGGCGCTCAAAAATATCGAGACTGATCCAGCCTATAATGATCTGTTTGAGACCTGTTTAGGTGAATTGAAACAAGTCATCGGGTCGAAAACCGGTGATATGTATCGCAAGGAAGCCTTTATTTTCATCACGTCCCCCGGATCAGTAACCCCGTTTCATATGGACCCGGAGCATAATATTTTGCTGCAACTCAGAGGTGAAAAAACCGTGCAAGTCTATCCGGCCAATGACCCGAAGATTATTAGCCAAGTTCAGCATGAAGAGTTTCACGCTGGTGGACACCGAAATCTTATCCACGAAAAAGCGTTTGATCAAAGAGCGACGGCGTTTACGTTGACACCCGGCCAGGCCCTGAATATACCGCTCAAAGCGCCGCATTGGGTCCAAAATGGCGATCAGGTTTCGATCTCGATGTCGATTACGTGGCGCTCAAGCGCCAGTGATAAGGAGATCAATATTCACTTGATGAACCGGAAACTGCGCGAAAGAGGCTTTACTCCAGCCCATATTGGCACTCATGTGATGCGCGATAAGGCCAAGGCATTTGGCTATAAAGTGTTAGAGCGGTTTTCCCGCTAAATTCATGACGTCCCCGGCTGAAGAGGCAAAATTCCATAGGCCAATGCTTTATAGACGGCCTCTGTTGTCGTGCGGGCGGAAAGTTTTTTACGTCCTTGTTGCAGCCGCAGTTCAATAGAGCGTTCGACTAAGCCAGTTTGTTCAGCGATGTCGCCAGCAGTTTGACCTTTGGCAACGCTCGCTAATGCGGTGGATTGCTTCTTGGATAAATCAAAATGAGTGGCCATTTGTTTATGGCGGTGCATCGTCATGTGATATAAATGACCATATTGCTCAAGCTGGTTGATATCGATGGTCGCAGCACCGGGCTGGTTATCTTGAAACAGCATTAGAAATCCATAACCACCGACTTTTTCGTGGGGCAAGGGCACGATCCAAGCATTAGTGTAACCCAGATCCAAAATCATCTTGGTACAGCTATTATAAGAGTGTAACGGGTTTGAGACATCTAACAAGGCATTGATATCAACAAATATAGGCTCGATTAAATGGGATAAAACTTCGCCATATTTAAACGAAGCCCCGCTGCCCCCATCCTCATATGCTTGCCTGATCTTGTCGGGGAATGTCCCATAAAATAAATAGTCGCCCCGGACATAGGACTTTTCATAGAGCATGAAGGCGTAAACAAGGTCGCGAACGCCGTAGGGTTGTAAATGCGCTTTTAACAGCTGCAACCCGTCCTTCATGTCGCTGGCCTCAGCCAATTGATGGTGGAACCAGCTTTTGGGCATATGAGCCGGCAATTTTGCCAGCAATTTTGATGATGTCGTCTCTCCCATGGGTCAATCATAGCATATTTCCCCGCAGCGATGCCATGATATTTCTTCGGAATCCCGAAAAACTACGGAATCCCGAAATTGACTTCGCAGTCGTCAACCTCCTTTGATTAGGAAAGCAGGAGAGAGACCATGAAAAAGATCAAAGCATTAACAATGGGCGCGGCGGCGATGTTGCTATGCGGCCCGACGCCTGGGGCATCTGCGCTGAGCAATGAAGAATTGAAAACCGGGCGTCACACCCTCGGATCCGCGCGCGATGTCTGGCGTGTGGAGCTGCGCAATCTGGAACGCTTTTTAGCGATGTCGACCGGCGATGGGTCTGGTGCGGGGGAGTTGCGTACCGTCAAAATTAGCTTGCAAGGGCTTGATGACCAATATCATGTCGTCGCGGAAAGCTCACCAATGCTTGGCCCTACGCCGCGTACAAACCGCGTACCGCATTATTTGGAGATCAATAGAGGGTCGCAAATTTTTCTTCAACGGCTGGATGAGGACAATCTGGATACGTATAATTTGTGGATCCACGTCAAACAACGCGGGCAGGGTGATGTTGGTCGACCGACTGTGAATTTCAAAATTCAGGTTTATGGCCGTGAACTGGATTGCAAAGGCAATAATATTTGTCGCCGTGGTAATAGTGGGACGATTACGTATTATGTAAATCTTGAGATTCCGACGGTCCGCTCAAATAGATGTGTGCCGGCCAATAGCTATAATATCACTGCCGTCAATGGCCAGACCATGGTGCTGCGCCCGCAGGATGGAACCGGCAACCGGGATACTCGAAACGTTCGGCACAGAAATAGCAAAAACAAAGGTCCGCATCTGGCGATGCAAACCGGTGAGATATGTATTGCCTCGACCGCCCCTTAAAGCGCTAGACCAAGGAGATTACCATGCGGATGAAAATTATCTGTGTTGCCGCTTTTTTGCAGGTTGGATGCGGCGCCGACACGTCGCAATCAACACAAAGTGAACCAGCAGCTGAAGGAACAACGATGGAGGCGTCCCCATCGGCTGTTGAAGCCGCCCCATCTGCAATCCCAGAGCCTGAAGTCGTTACAACCATTGATGCAACACTGCCCTTTGATATGCCGTTGATGCCCGGGGCTCG
>JAZGEB010000418.1:0-7827 GCA_036478515.1 Parvularculaceae bacterium
AGCTTGCGCAATTGCGCCACCGGGGCATGATCGCGCAAAAATCCATGCGCTGCATCGCGCAGCATTTCTTGTTCTTCATCAAGTACCATTGCCATCAGTCTCGTCCTTTAGTCACGCGCCCGGAAGCTGCAAAATATGTTTTGAAATAATGTTCAACTGCACTTCAGAGGTGCCGCCTTCGATTGAGTTGCCTTTGGTCCGCAACCATTTAGCGGCGACATCATCTTCTGCGCCCCAGGCCAAGCCATCAGACCCAGCCGCATCAACCATCAATTCATAGCGTCGTTTGTTAAGCTCGGTGCCATAATATTTGAGTACGGAAGAGTTTGCCCCAACCCCCTGCCCGGATTTGGCTTCCGTAATGATTTTATCCATCGCCGCCATAAAGGCGAGCCCGTCAATTTCTAACCTTGCCAAATCTGTCCGCAACATCGGATCAGCCAAGCGCCCAGTTTGATCCAAGCCGATTTGCTGCGCCGCAAGATCGCCAATCGGTTGACCCAGCGCAGAGCCAAAGCCGCCAATCATCTCGCGCTCATGGGTCAGTAAATATTTGGCAATCGTCCAACCCTTGTTTAGCTCGCCAACCAGATGGCGCTTGTCAGTCTTTGCATCATCAAAAAAAGTTTCGCAAAAGGGGGAATTGCCAGAGATCAATTGGATCGGCCGGGTCTCAACACCGGGTTGGTCCATATCGACGAGAATAAAACTTATCCCGTCGTGTTTTTTGACATCGAAATCCGTCCGTACCAGAACGAAAATCCAATCGGCCTTGTCGGCATAAGAAGTCCATACTTTTTGGCCATTGAGAATATAATGATCGCCCTTGTCTTCGCAGCGGGTCATCAAGGCGGCAAGGTCCGAGCCAGCACCTGGTTCTGAATAGCCCTGACACCAGCGAATTTCACCGCGCGCGATGGCCGGCAGATGCTCTTGCTTTTGCTCATGCGTGCCATATTTCAACAGCGCCGGGCCAAGCATCCAGATGCCAAATGAATTGAGCGGCGAGCGGGCATTCAAGCGCTTCATTTCGCTGCGCAAGATTTTGGCTTCTGCTTTAGATAGCCCACCGCCGCCATATTCCGTCGGCCATTCCGGCACCGTCCAGCCTTTTGCAATCATGCGCTCAAGCCAGATTTTTTGCGCCTCGCTAGCGAATGTCCAATTGCGCCCGCCCCAACAAGCATCCGTATCGCTTTGCATCGGCTCGCGCATCTCAACTGGACAGTTTTGATCTAACCAGCTTCTGGTTTCTAGACGGAATGTTTCAAGATCGCTCATGGTCAGGTCCTTTTAAGGGGTCAAAATAACTTTGCCGATCGCTTTGCGACCAGATAATTGCGTGAACGCCGTCAGGTAATTTTCGAACGAATAGGTTCCGGCAATATGCGGGTTGATTTTGCCAGCGGCAAACAGATCAAATAACTCAGCCATGTTTTGGGCGTGGGCTTTTGGATCAGCCATCGCCCACGCTCCCCAAAACACGCCGACAACGGAGGCGTTTTTGAGCAAGGTCAGATTAAGCGGCAATTTGGGAATATCGCCCGCGGCAAAGCCGATCACGAGATGACGACCATTGACGCCGATCGCCCGAAACGCAGATTCGGTATAATCGCCGCCAACTGGGTCATAAATCACATCAACCCCGGCCCCGCCGGTCAATTCTTTGAGCCGCGCTTTCAAATCTTCATCTGAATAATTGATCCCTTCATCCGCGCCATGATCCGCAGCAGCTTGTAATTTTGTCGCGCTGGAGGCCGCGGCAATAACCTTAGCGCCCATGGCTTTGCCAAGCTCAACCGTGGCCAAGCCAACCCCGCCCGCTGCGCCGAGCACACACAAGGTTTCCCCGGCTTGCAAATTCGCGCGTTGCTTTAGGGCAAAATAAGACGTCGCGTAGACAATCGTCAGACCCGCCGCTTGCTCGAAGGACATCGCGTCTGGAATTTTCATCGCAGCTGGCCCCGGCACGACAATCTGCTCAGCAAAAGCACCGCTCATGGCGTAAAACATCACCCGGTCGCCAACAGCAAGCCCCCGCACCCCGTCACCAATTTGCGTAATGATGCCCGCTCCCTCCGTCCCCGGTACAAATGGCAAAGGCGGCTTGAATTGATAGTCCCCGCGCACGCACAGTAAATCAGGAAAATTCAACCCTGCCGCTTTGACATTGATCAGCACATGGCCCTTGGACACCGTCGGGGCTTCAATATCGGCGACAGCGAGATTTTCCTCGGGGCCAAATTCCGTGCAGTGTAATGCTTTCATGGGGCGTCCTTTTTTTGGCCTCACGGCGCGAAGTAGCGCCTGCGGCGGCGCGGGCTATCACCCGGAGCTGCAGTCGCAGCTCTTGGCTTCATTGTTAGGCCTCACGGCGCGAACCGCTAAGATCAACTGGTCGCAGGCTTTGGTCAAGACAAGTGTGCAGTGGAAAAGCGGCGGTTTGCAGCTCGAACCGCGCCTACGTGGGGGCGATAATCTGGAGATCGGTGGATAGTTGTTCGTGGGTAGTTGTTGGTTGAAAATGGATAGTGGTTCATAAATAGAACAACGTTCCCACTACAAAAAACGATCGCTTGCCCGCGGCATACCCCGTCCACTTTGCCACGGCACCCCCCCCTTTGAGATAAAAAAGGGCGGTCTCGAAAGACCGCCCTTTTTACAATTTTTAAAATGATCAGCTTAGAAAGTTAAGCGGCCACGGATGTAGTACGAACCACCGGTGAAACCACCAGGAGCTGTCACAGGATAGGCTGCACCAGCAACGCCGCCGTGAGGATTATCATCCGGATAGCTGTCGAGCAGGTTGCGCGCGCCAACTGAAACTTCGAAATTGTCGGAGAGTGAGTAACCAAACTCAGCATCCAGAGTAATTTCAGAGCCAGCGTCGATTGGCAATCCGCCACTATCAAGGTGAGCTTCATAGAACTCGCCATAATAGTTGACCCGGCCAAGTGCCCGCCATGGGCCTTGATCGTGAACCATGGTCAGGTTGCCACGCCAGTTTGGAATATTCTCTTCGAGTTGACGAAGGCGGGTCGCGCCAAGGCCACCAAGGCGAGTGACTTCCGTTTTGGTGTAGTTGACCACTGCTGTCAGTGTCGTGTCGCCACCTTCGGTCAGATAGACCGGGGTGTTGTAAACGATATCGATACCAGATGTTTCGGTGTCGAAGTCATTATTGAAGAACGCGAATGATGTCAGGTCTTCAGACCCGGCAAAATCTGACGCATTCAAAACACCAGCCGTGTCCAGCAAATTGAGCAACTGAGAGGTTGTATCAGTTGGGCTGAAGGCAACAGCATTGTTGGTCGCTGTGGTTTGCAGGGCACCAATGAAGTCTTGCTGCTCTGAAATCGAGATACGATCTTCAACTTCAATTCTGAACAGATCAACTGTCAGGTTGCCTTCACCAAGGTCAAATGCTGCACCCAAAGAAAGGTTGGTTGCATCTTCTGGCCCAAGCGTCGGGCGATCACCGCCACCAGCAACGATGAAGTCAGCGATAAACTGACCGGCCGTGCTGGAAAGGGGGATTGTCCCTTGGTCAACCAAAACGTTACCATTAAACGCTGTGGTCACATTGGTGACATTGGCCTGACCCGCTGTTGGTGCGTGGAAGCCAGTGGAATATGTCCCGCGGAACCGTACGCCATCAGTCGCTTTGAACAACGCCCCGATTTTGTAATTGGTGGTGTCGCCAAAGGTATCATAATCCTCATAGCGAACCGCCCCTTGCAGGGTTAGTTGATCGGAAACGTCTGCATCTGCTTCAACATAAAAGGCTGTGTTCGACTGGCTTCTTGCGCCAGCACTCGCCGGGGTAAACCCGCCAAAGCCGTTTGAGGAAGATGAGAAGCCCTGACCAGCTGGATAAGCTGAAGATGGTGCGGCAAGCGGACCGATCTCGAACGACAAAGGATCACCGGCTGTAATGGTGAACTCTTCTTCACGCCACTCATAACCACCTGAGAGGGTCAAAGGGGAGGCAAGACCCATTTCAAATGGATAAGAAACATCCAGATTGAAGTTTGTTTCTTTCTGAGTGTAGCCACCTGGCTTGAACGCACCGCCAGCAGGCTGGTTCGGCCCAAGAGAAGCGTTGATGGTATTGTTGATGAAGAAATCAGCTGAGTTTTCACCCGTGTGATAGCTGACATCATAAGCAAGACCATCGCCATCGCCGAGATTACCGCGAACCCCAATAGCAAACGAGCTATCTTCTAGGTCGCCACCAAAGCGCGGCGTAAAGCCACCTTCATGAAGCTGCACGAATGAGAAACAGTTGGTGCCATCAAGAGACGCCAAGACAGTAGGGTCAGGAATGAGCCCGCCACCACCGGTCAAAGGCAGACCTGCTGGGCAATCGCCCGTATCGTTGACAGACAAGTCGCCAACCCGAACTGAGTTGATCGGTGAGCCAACAACAGCCGCAGTGACTGAATCTTCGAAGAAGTCATCAGTGTCATCAGTTGGCGTACCGTTGTCATTGACAACAACCGTATTGAAGGTTGCTGGGTTCAGCTGTGGACCAGCATAAACGCCGCCACGATTGGTTGGGTTACGGAAGAAGAACCCGCCTTCACCCTGACGCTGACCATAATTACCAAACACATAGAGTTCAGCATTATCTGACATTTCAATCGCTGAGTTGATGAAGATTTTATAATCATCATTGATGTTTGGCTGGCCCCAGATTTGCGCTGGATCAGCAACAGCTGTGTTGCCAGCGGCAATCAAAGCAGCAGCATCATCGCGTTGGACAGAGCGGCTGGTCGCATCAGCTTCACGCCATTCGGCTGAAACATTTACAAAACCCATTTCGCCCAGAGGCATGCCGATATTGCCGGCAATCTGGAACTGGTCTCCGTCACCTTCATAGGTCGAGCCATATTTGGCTTCGATTGATCCGCCAGAAGACGCATCTTTAAGCACGAAGTTCATCACGCCAGCAATCGCATCAGAACCATACTGAGATGAGGCACCGTCACGCAGGACTTCAACCTGTTTTAGCGCAATCGCGGGGATTGCAGAAATATCTGGGCCTTGCGCGCCATCAGAAATACCGCCGCCGAGGAACGAGATAACCGCAGCTCTGTGCCGGCGTTTGCCATTCAGCAGGACCAATGTGTTGTCTGGTGACAGACCGCGCAGGTTCGCCGGGCGAACAAGGGTCGCCGCATCAGAAATTGGCTGGGTGTTAACATTGTAAGACGGCACTGAGGTCCGCAGGATATCAGACAGGTCTGAATCGCCTTGGTTGGTCAGCTCGTCAGTTTTGATCACATCAACAGGCGCTGGTGTATCAGCGGCTGAGCGCGGTGCGCGTGAACCAATGCCGGTAATGACGATCGTATCGTCAGTATCAGCACCAGCGTCTTGGGCGAAGGCAGGCGCAGCATAAGTGCCGGCCCCAAACGCCACAGCACTTGTCAGTGCAGCTAGGCGGAGATCTTTGAGTTTCATTTTTCCCTCCAAGGAAGCATAAGGTTGCAGTTACAAAAGACGGATTTGTGCGGGGCACAAGCTCTGCCATTAACCATGCTGCGACTGATCGCCCCAATAGGCAACTCACAACCGCAGGAAAACAGCGGCTTTTTAGTCACAACACACGAGTTTCAGTGCCCAAACACCCCCTTTTAGAGTGCTTACGTCCAAACACGTTGGCCAGAGTTAACCATAAATAGCCTAAACAAGAGGTTAACCGATCGCCTCGTTGAGGTGCAAATATGCCACACATCTGGCCAACCACCGCAAAAATTCACCAAAACGCCCCCTGCCCCTTTGACCAGTTAGGGCTAGCCCGCTTTCCCGGCCCGGCTTATATAGCGCTGATGACAACCACCCAAACGCCATTAGAGATCTTCAAACGCGCTTTAATCTATACGACCAAAGCCATTACTGCCCGCGCAGAGGTTGAGGTCAGCTTTGGCGGCGGTGAGCAGGCAATCGTCAGTGACAAATCCATCCAACTGCCCAATGTGCGTGGGCTGGCGCCCGAAGCGGTTGCATTGGCAAGGGGGGCTGGCGATGCCTCGGCTTTGCGTCTCGCCCACCATGATGAATTTCTCCATCGCAAAAAGCAGCCACAAAATGGCGATGGCCAACGGGTATTCGCGGCGCTGGAAGATGCGCGCGTTCTCGCACTCGGCACGAACGCTCTTAGCGGTTTAGGGGATAATCTTGGTGCCTTGCTCGAAAAGACATGCATCGATAAAGGCTATGCCCATTTAGAAGACCGGCAAGATGTACCGATCGCCGATATCGCCGCCTTGATCGCCCGAGAAAGAATGACCGGCCGCCCAGTGCCAGATGCTGCGGCCAATTTGGTCGATCAATGGCGCGATGAGATTGAAGAAAAAGCCGGGCCCTCGCTTGATGCTTTAACCGACCCCGCGGCGCTCCATGATCAAGAATTGTTCGCTAAGCTGGCGCGCCAGATAATTGACGACCTCGATCTTGGCGACGGCGCTGGCGATACCGACAATGACGAAACCCAAGACGGCGAAGAACCGTCCGACGATCCGGAGATGAATGAAGGCGATGACCCGTCAGATGACGACGCCCCGAGCGGTGACAATGATGACGACATCCCTGATTATGGCGAGCAAAATGACGGCGAGCAGGAGCTTGGTGACTTGGTCGAAGACCTTGAAAGCCAACTCGATGCGAGCGCCGCCGAAGATATGCAAGGGGCGCTGGTCAGCCCCGCTGATGATGGCTTGGCCAATGATAATTACCGCGCTTATACGCGAGAATTTGACGAGACCCGGCCGGCCGAAGATCTCTGTGACCCGGAGGAGCTTGCCCGCTTGCGCCGGTTGCTCGATCAACAACTCGAAAGCTTGCATTCGGTTGTCTCGCGTCTTGCCAATCGCTTGCAGCGCAAACTTCTGGCCCAGCAAAACCGCGCCTGGAGTTTCGATCTTGACGAGGGCGTGCTCGATGCTGCCCGCTTGCACCGGGTGATTATCGATCCGATGCAACCGCTTTCTTATAAGCAAGAAAAGGATCAGGAGTTTCGCGACACCATCGTCACACTACTGATTGATAATTCCGGCTCGATGCGCGGGCGCCCGATCACCATTGCCGCAACTTGCGCCGATATTCTCGCCCGCACCCTGGAGCGCTGTTCGGTTAAAACTGAAATTCTCGGCTTCACCACCAAAGCCTGGAAAGGCGGCCAATCGCGCGAAGTGTGGGTCAATGATAACCGCCCAGAACATCCCGGCCGCCTCAATGATTTGCGCCACATCATCTACAAATCTGCCGATGCGCCGTTGCGCCGGGTGCGGAATAATCTGGGCCTGATGATGAAAGAAGGCCTGCTCAAAGAGAATATTGATGGCGAAGCTCTGCTATGGGCCCATGAACGGCTCATGGCTCGGCCCGAAAGCCGCCGTATCCTGATGGTCATCTCCGATGGCGCCCCAGTTGATGATACCACCTCGTCTGCCAATGGCGGCGCTTATCTCGAACGACATTTGCGCGATGTCATCAGTGATATTGAAACCACATCTCCAGTGCAATTGCTGGCAATTGGTATTGGCCATGATGTCACAAGATTTTACAACCGTGCCCTGACCATCGCCGATGCTGAACAACTTGGCGGGGCGATGGTCGACAAATTAGCCGAATTGTTTGATGAGAAAATCGACCCGGCAAGATCAGGCACAGACAAGCATGGCCGCCCCGCCCGACGGACAACAAGGCAATCACGATGAAAAAGCATATCTCGATATTTTGGCTGTTTGGCCTACTCGCCCTGCTCGCTCCGGCAACAGCCAATGCCGCCGCTTGGCTTGGTCACCTCAATGATGCACCGCC
>JAZGEB010000419.1:0-5074 GCA_036478515.1 Parvularculaceae bacterium
GGCGGCGCAGTAGAAAGGCTTATCCCGGCATGACTTTTTGGGACCAGATATCACACGCCTCGCCGGAGCTGTTCATCGCTGTTGCGGCGATGATCTTGTTGGTGGTCGGCGTTTTCTTTGGCGATAACCGCGCCAGAGAAATAGGCATCGGGGCCGTCGTCACGTTGATTGTCGCGCTCGTCTTAGTCGCTTTGGGCGCGCAAGATGGCCGGGTCGTGCTGTTTGATGGCGCGTTTACGCTTGATGGTTATTCCCGTTTTGCCAAAATTGTCGTGTTGCTCGGGGCGATGTTTGCATTGCTCCTGTCTGATCGGTTCATGCACCGGGAAGGCTTGGCCCGGTTTGAATATCCGGTTTTAATTTTACTCGCGACCCTCGGCATGTTGCTGATGGTCAGTGCGACCGATTTGATCGCGCTCTATATGGGCATCGAATTACAATCCTTGGCGCTGTATATTTTGGCCGCGTTTAATCGCGATAGCCGCCGTTCAACGGAAGCAGGCTTGAAATATTTCGTGCTTGGCGCGCTCTCCTCCGGATTGTTGCTCTATGGCGCGTCGCTGATTTACGGCTTTTCTGGCGCAACCAGCTTTGAGGCGATTGCAGCGGTGAATGATGAGACCAATCGGGTCGGGCTGATATTTGGGCTCGTGTTTCTGATTTCCGGCATGGCGTTCAAAGTATCCGCCGCGCCGTTCCATATGTGGACCCCGGATGTCTATGAAGGGTCGCCAACGCCGGTGACCGCCTTTTTTGCGGCCGCACCAAAATTTGCCGCGATGGTTCTGTTTGCCCGGGTGATGATCGAAGCCTTCCCCAATGTGAAAGGGGATTGGCGTCAAATTCTGGTGCTGATCTCGATCTTGTCGATGGCCATCGGAGCCTTTTCAGCGTTGCGCCAAACCAATATCAAACGCTTGATGGCCTATTCCTCAATCGGCCATATGGGCTATGCGTTGATGGGCATTGCCGCTGGCACGCAACTCGGTCTGACGGCGGTGTTGATTTACATGACGGTCTATGTGGTCATGACCATCGGGATTTTTGCCTGCATCCTGTCGATGCGCCGGCCCGAAGGCATGGCTGAAAACTTGTCCGATCTGTCTGGTCTGTCGCAATCGCAGCCCGGTCTGGCGGTGATGTTCACGGCGCTGGTCTTGTCGCTAGGCGGGATGCCGCCTTTTATTGGTTTCTTCCCGAAATTCTTTATCTTCATGGCCGCGGTTGATTCTGGGCTGGCCTTATTAGCGATCTTTGGGGCGCTAATGTCGGTGGTGTCGATTTTCTATTATCTGTCGATCATTCGCAATATTTGGTTCCGTGAGCCCGCCCCTGAATTTGAGCGCGAGGTTGGTGCCGGGGTCCGAGTTTCAGCGGTGTTGGCAACTTTGGCGATCACCATTGGCACGATTGTGTTGATCGCGCCCTTACGCGATGCAGCTACCACAGCCGCCTCGGCCTTGTTTTAAGACCGCGATGGGTTACGTTTAACGCACCTAAAAGATTGAAAGCTCACGGCCTATGCTTCTGGCGATTGATGTCGGCAACACGAACACCGTTTTTGCGCTCTATAGCGGCTCCAATCAGGTCGCCCAATGGCGTGCGGCAACCTCGACCCAACGCACGGCTGATGAATATGCGGTGTGGTTGAACCAATTGATGATCATGGCCGGGCTCACCCTCGACCAGATTGATGAATGCATTCTGGCGACGGTGGTGCCGCAATCCTTGTTTCATATCCGCAATCTTGCCCGGCGTCATTTTGGCGCTGAGCCGTTTGTGGTCAGCCATGATAATATTCCCGGCATTGAGGTGCGGATCGACAAGCCAGCAGAGGCCGGGGCCGACCGGCTGGTTTCCGCCGTTGGCGCCCATGTTAAATTCAAAGGCCCATTGATTGTCGTTGATAGTGGCACGGCAACGACATTTGATGTTGTCGCTGATGACGGCGCTTTTGAAGGCGGGATTATCTGTCCGGGGATCAATCTATCGATGCAAGCTTTACATGAAGCGGCAGCGCAATTGCCGCGCATTGCTATTGAACAACCAGACCGAGTGATCGGCAAGGGCACAATCGGGGCCATGAAGTCCGGTGTCTATTGGGGTTATGTCGGATTGATTGAAGGGTTGATTGATCGGATCAAGCAAGAATATGGCAAGCCAATGAGTGTAATCGCCACCGGCGGCATCTCGTCGCTGTTTGAAGGCGCGACTCGCAAGATCGACCATTTCGATCCCGATTTGACAATTCGTGGATTGATCGAAATTCACCGCAGGGTAGCGTCAGGCGGGTAGGGGGTGTACCCCCTAAACAATAATTTATAAATGTTTTAGTAGAAAGTAAATATAGAAAAATGACTTCTGATAATGACTTGATATTCCTGCCCCTTGGGGGCTCCGGCGAAATCGGCATGAATATGAACCTCTACGGGCTCGGGCCCGCCCATGCCAGGCGTTGGATCATGATTGATTGCGGCGTGACATTTGGCGATCATACCTCGCCGGGGATTGACTTGATCACCCCGGACCCGGCATTTATTTTGGATGAAATCACCGGCGCGGCCAAGCTCGACGGCTTGATTTTGACCCATGGCCATGAAGACCATATTGGTGCGGTTGCGACATTGTGGCCATTTTTGAAATGCCCGATTTACGCAACAGCGTTTACCGCCGCCTTAGTCGAGCGCAAGTTTCAAGAAAAAGGCATCATCGGTTATCCGATGAATATCATTGAGATGGGGTCGCGCCACGAAGTTGGCTTGTTCGATTTTGAGATGGTCACCCTGACCCACTCAATCCCCGAGCCAAGCGGCGTTATTCTGCGCACGCCCCATGGTACAGTCCTCCATACGGGGGATTGGAAAATTGATCCGGACCCGTCGCTTGGGCCACTCACGGATAGCGCAAAATTGCGGGCCTTGGGCGATGATGGTGTTATTGCCATGGTATGTGACAGTACCAATGTTTTGAGTGCAGGGGAGAGTGGTTCTGAGGCGCGGGTGCGCGATAGTCTGATCGAGCTGATCGGCAAGCAAAAGGGCCGCGTTGCGGTCACCACCTTTGCCTCGAATGTCGGGCGACTGGTGAGTATTTGCGAAGCCGCGATTGCCAATGAACGCTCGATTTGCCTGCTCGGCCGGTCGATGTTTCGGATGATGGATGTGGCACGCGAAGTTGAGATATTGCCGCCCAATATCAAATTCGTCGAGCCCGAAGAGGCTGGGTTTTTGCCGCGCGAGAACACCCTGTATCTTTGTACCGGATCGCAAGGCGAAGGCCGGGCCGCTTTGGCGCGCATTGCCAGAGACGATCATCGAGATCTGGTGCTTAATGAAGGCGACACCGTGATCTTTTCGTCGAAGATCATCCCGGGCAATGAACGAACGATATATGATCTGCAAAACCAGCTGGTTGATAATGGCGTCTATATCATCACTGAAAAGGACGAGTTTGTGCATGTGTCCGGTCATCCGTGCCGGGATGAATTGGCAAAAATGTATGATTGGGTGAAACCGGACCTGTCGATCCCGGTTCATGGCGAGGCGCGCCATCTGGAAGAACATGCAAAATTCGCTAAACAGCAGGGGGTCAAGCAAGCCATCGCCCCGCGCAATGGCAAGATGATCCGTATTGCACCGGGTAAGCCGAAAATTATTGATGAGGTTCCGGTGGGCCGACTTTATGTCGATGGTCATGTGTTACTGCGTCAAGGCAATGGGGTGATGAAAGAGCGTCATAGATTAGCTGAAGGCGGTCACATCACGATCGCCATCGCCCTTGGAGACCGTAATGACATACTGGCCCCGCCAGAGGTGAATATGCGCGGCGTGCCGCCCGAAGATATGGCGGGTATCAGCTTGCAAGAGTTGCTCGAAGATGCCGTCGAAGATGCGATGGATAATATGCCCAAACCCCGGCGCGGGGATGATGATGAGATCACCAGGGTGATGCGCAAAGCGGTGCGTGGCGCGTTAGAAAAACGCTGGGGCAAGCGCTCGGATATTTCTGTCATGGTGTTGCGGAGTTAAACCCATGGGTCCGGTTGGCGGTGTCATTCTTTATTTGATTATTTGGTGGGCGGTATTTTTCGCGGTCCTGCCTTGGGGCGTGCGTGGCTCTTGGGAGGAGCCTAAATCTGTTCCAAAAGGAGCTGAGCGCGGCGCCCCGATCAATCCGCATTTGAAACGCAAATTCATCCAGACTTGCTGGATCGCGGCGATCATCTGGGCCGTCACCGCGTTGGTAATCACGTCCGGCGTCATTGACTATCGCGATTAGGCTGGTTTTCTTTTTCCAAGCGCTCAGATTTTGGCGCATCAGAAGACAATGATATGATCTTGCTTGTCGCTGTCTAGAATATAAGGCCTCATAGCCAATCTGGTTCAGGGTGCCGTTAGATGAACGGGATTTTATCCTACCCCTCTTAATTTAGTCAGAAATCTATGTGTGGGAGCAGTCGAAAATTCCAAATAATAGACGAAACCATACCATTCTGCACATCAACATATATTAACCCATGCCGCCATGTATGTTTTACCCAATATAATTCAAATTTTTGACTATTTTTACAAACAATAAGCCTAGATATAGTCCCTATACATGCAACTTGACCGCCATAACTAAATCCATTTTGCTCCAATACAGCCTGAGCGTCTCGTGTTGGCATCCCGACTGATACTCCAAATTTACTGCCGCTCGTGATATAGCCGTAATAAGGCATATTTGAGCCAACAGATATTGGATTGGGAGTCTGAAGGGCGACAATTGCAGCAACAATCACAGCAATCGTAAATATAATACTTATTAATAGTTTCAAGAGTTACTCCTATATTATAGGTTCAGGTTTGTCAGCTTAACGAATGCTCTTTCAAACAGTTATTACAATTATTCATTTCACCTGCAAGACTTGCAAAAACCATCTGGAAAATCCGGAGGCGAATTTTTAAGTACGATTGGAGCAGTTCCCACAATGCTAGAATGACGCCACCCTAGCGCGTATCTTGGCCAAGGTATTTCCTTGCTTGAACCAGATTTTGCTTCTTCCAGAACGCGCGCTATTCCACTATTACTATTC
>JAZGEB010000420.1:0-2264 GCA_036478515.1 Parvularculaceae bacterium
TTGAATTTATTGACAAAAATCCATTTTGTGGAGCCATTATTGGCTTGCTCCGATGGCGGCAATGCGCTTACAGTGCGGCCAGATTTAAAGACCCGAAAACGGGAAGCTCGTTGGTTCCATGTCAAAATCGCATCAGTCACAAATATCTGCGTCGGCGACCCCACAGGCCTGCGACCATAATCACCATGATGCGTCGGCCCACCGGCTCACTGATACCAAACGATTGATTATTGCCTTAGTCGTGATCGGTGTTTTTGCCGGAGTTGAAGTTGCGGGCGGTATTATTTCCCACTCGCTCGCGCTGCTGGCCGATGCCGGTCACATGGTTACTGATTTTGCCGCCATCGCTCTGGCGTTGGGCGCGCGCTGGTTGGCGGCGAGGCCAGCAAAAGCGGACTTCCCTTATGGCTTGAAGCGGGCGCAAATTCTTGCAGCCTTCATCAATGCACTGGCGCTTTTCGCGTTGATCGCGTGGCTGGTTTTTGAGAGTGTCCATCGCTTGGCTAATCCCGGCACGATATTGAGCGGCACAATGCTAATCATTGCGGTGGTCGGTTTGTTGGCTAATCTGATCGCCTTCCGGGCGCTCCATGGCGGCAACAGCCAAGACCTGAATATGCAAGGCGCGCGCTTACATGTGATGGGCGATATTCTCGGTTCTGTGGCCGCGATCGTGGCGGCCTTGGTGATCCGATTTACTGGCTGGGTGGCAATCGATCCGTTATTGACCATGTTAGTTTGTGTACTGATTGCGCGTTCGGCATGGCACTTGTTGAAAGAAAGCACCCATGTGCTGATGCAAGGTGCGCCGCGGGGCTTGGATGTTGCTAAAATCGGCGCTGACCTTGAGGCCAAATTCCCGGCGATAAAAAATGTCCATAATGTCCACGCTTGGATGCTGACCCAGGAAACACCGCATTTATCGCTTCATGCAGCGTTAAAGAGCCCCGCCGAGGACACCGCTGGACAGGCAAAATTGCTCGCCGAGATGAAGGCATTTTTGGCCGAGAAATTCGATATTTCACATACCACGTTGCAAATCGAAACGGGGGGGCCATGTCCAGATGGCCTCGAACACGACCCTGACACCAAGGCGGACAGCGCCAATAGACCAAGCGGTGGGACTTTTCACCGGGCTTCAGGCGAGATGTCTCAGCGCTTGCAGGTCCATGATCGCTCGAAAATGCTGGCATCTTGAAAACCAAGGGCTAAAAAACCCATAAAAAAGCCTCACTAAGGAATAGGAATCGCGGTTAGAGTGGTCCCATGGTAGGGTAATAATGATCTTATGACTGAAACAAAGACAGATATGCAGGACCAAGCAGCCGATGTGGGTGGACAACCATTTGACACACCCGTGCGCACGACGCCCGAAGGGGTGATCGACGCTGAAGCGCTGATGGTTGATCTTGAGGGCTATGCCGGGCCGCTCGATGTATTGCTAGAATTGGCGCGCAAGCAAAAAGTCGATTTGCGCAAAATCTCTATTCTGGCGCTGGTTGAACAATATTTGCTGTTCGTCGCTGAGGCGCGCGAGCGCAAGCTTGAACTTGCCGCTGATTATTTGGTGATGGCGGCGTGGCTGACATATTTGAAAACCAAGCTGCTTTTGCCGGTGCTTGAGCTCGACGGCGATGAGCCGACCGCTGATGAGATGGCCGCAAGGTTGGCCTATCAGCTGCAACGGCTCGAAGCGATGCGTCAGGCCTCTGACCGGATATTGGCCTTGCCGCAGAAGAATATCGATTTTTTCTTTCGCGGCGCACCGGAAGGCGTTCGGATTGAGCGGAAGACGGAATGGACCGCTGATATTTACGATCTGCTGCAAGCCTATACCAAGCAGCGGGTCAAAGCGGTGGACGCAACCATCCGTTGGGTACCGCCCAAAGTCTACCAGATCGAAGAAGCCCGGGAGCGCTTAGAGCGTATTCTTGGCAGTATTCCAGATTGGTCGACCCTCGAAGACTTATCCCCCATTGGCGAGGTCGATGCGCCGCGTTCTTCCGTTCTGGCCAGCGCCTTTAATGCGGCGCTCGAATTTGCCAAAGCCGGCAAAGTCCAGATGAGACAGGCTGGCTCGTTCCAGCCGCTTTATATTAAACAGGCGCAACAGCCCGATAGCGCAACGCCAGTTGCTTCAGAAGTGAGTTAAAAATGAGCCAAGATACAGCCCAACGTAAAATGGATGAACTCCTGCCAAATGAAGCGCGTGATGCGCTGGCTGAGGCGCTTGACGTCGAGGTTGAAGAGCAGGTCGAAGAGGC
>JAZGEB010000421.1:0-2637 GCA_036478515.1 Parvularculaceae bacterium
CATAAGCTGCGCCGCGCTTATCAGCTATCGGCGCGCGCACCGGATTGCCGAGCATCAGTTGTGTGCCGTTTAGGGTTGGCACCTTTGAGAGTTGCTGGAAACCATGGGCGACGAAGCGGGCTTGGCGCGCCACCGCTCGGTTAACCCGGCCCAACACCGCATTTTGTTCGTGCACCCCATAGGGGAGTTTCTTTAAACGTGCCGCCATCATCGCTGGGGCAGAAGGGTACCCGCCAAAGCCGACAATAATATCTGGCTTGTGCTTGCTAAGCATTTTTCGAGCGGTCATCATGCCGCCAAAAAGCGCTAATGCCGCGGTAATTTTTGCGCCTCGTTTATTAGGGTTTGCGGCATTTAGCTGACAGGTAATATCCGCCGGAAAGTCGCTGCCAAAGCGCATCCCGCGCTCATCTGTGAATAACAAAACCCGCCAGCCGCGCTGTTTCATTTCCAGTGCCAATGCTTCTGCTGGAAACATATGCCCGCCTGTCCCCCCAGCAGCCAGGGCGATGAGGGGCGCATCTTTGCTCACGGCATCACCTCGCGCCGCTTCCAGCTTTCAGGCCGCTTACGGGTTAGCGCTAGAATAAAGCCGACGGTAAGACCGGTGGCCAAAAGGGACGAGCCACCATAGGAAATAAACGGCAGCGTCATGCCCTTAGCGGGGATCACTTGCAAATTAACGCCAATATTGATCATCGCTTGAAACCCGATAATCGCGGCCAGACCGCACACTGTACATTGAATGAAAATACTGCGCTGGCTCGACGCTAAGTAAAATGCCCGCAACACGATAAATCCATAAAGGCCGATAATGATCGCGCATAATAGAAAGCCGAACTCTTCACCGGCCACTGAAAAAATAAAATCGGTATGCGCATCTGGCAATTGTTCTTTGACGCCATCTGCGCGCCCGGCAAAATCATGGCCGAACATGCCGCCGCCAGTTAAGGCATCTCTGGCCTTATCAACTTGATAGGTGTCGCCGCTAGCTGGATTTAAAAACCGGTCGATCCGGCTGGCCACATGGGGGGCGTAAAAATACCCCGCTGTCACCGCGCCAATGCCCGCAACTGCTAACCCGACCAACCAAAAAACACTCCATCCCGCAATAAAGAACATCACCGCCCAGACCATGGTCACAAGTCCCCATTGGCCATAATCCGGTTGCATCAATAACAATGCGGCAAGGGCTGTATAAAACGCAAAAGCAATCAGCCCGCCAGGAACTGATTTATCCCGTGCGCCCTCGGCTATTAGCCACCCCGCGGCAATCACAAAACCTGGCTTGGCAAATTCCGATGGCTGCAAACTAAAGGAGCCAAAAGAGAGCCACCGATGAGCGCCATTAATTTCCGGTCCAAAAACGAGCGCTGCGCCCATCAATACAAGAGCGGCCAAAAAAACCACCACCCCAATTCGCTTGACCTGCAGCGGGCTCGCCCATGTCGCGACGAACAAAACCGTCAGAGCCGGGATTAAAAACACAAATTGGCGTTGGACAAAATGATAAGGATTATCGATCCCAAGCCGGGCGGCAGCGGCGGGTCCAGCAGCAAAGGACAATACACAGCCGATCAGGATTAACGCGCCAAAAGCATAGACCGACCATCGATCAATGCTCCACCACCAGCGCGACATCGGCCCGGCGAGGCGTTGTTTCACGCCCAGGATCGCGTCAATTGGGGCAAATCCGGTGTGACTAGCAGGCATGCTCATGCCGCACTCCCTTCGAGAAACCGCGACACCAGCTCCGAGAACACCTGACCCCCGCCCCTGATCTTCACGGGACAACCTGGGGAATAAAGCACATTTACGGGTGTTTCTGGATCGCTTTGTGTCGCTTTGGTCGCTTCAATAATCGCGCCGCGTATCGCATCAAGATGGCTATCATATTTTTTAACCTGGCAGACACCGCTCAAGTCTGTCTCAATTTTGGCCCCGGCATCGCCAAACACAAAAGCGCCGGCAAGAGCGTCGCCCTGTTCGCATAATTTTCTGAAATTTTGATCAGTCATTTCCCCGCCGCCAACCCAATAAAGCGGTGTATTTACCGACATGGATTTAATCGTCGCGCCAATATTACTAGAACCACTATCATCATAAAACTGAACAGCGCCATAGCAACCGAGGTAGCGAAACGCACCCAACGACCCATCAAAGCTGTGCAGACCGCGCATCATTTGCGCTGGCATTAAACCAAGGGCGCTGCCTGCCGCCAGTGCCGCTGCCGCATTTTGATTGAGATGCGGACCAATAATCGCAGGCGCGCGCTCAAACCCGCCCAGCGAGTTGGTTTTCCCATTGCTGGACTGAAACGCACGATTTGCAAGACAAAACACGCCCTCCCCAATCGTCGCTTCGCCTGAAACCGGAACAATCGTTCCGGTTGTCTCGGGATGCTTTTTTGATCGCACCATTAATGCGGTGCAAATTTTCTGGCCATAGGTATCGTCTGTCCCGATGATCGAGGTTTGCGTCGGGGTCTGGTTGCGAAATATACGGGTTAGAAGTCGAACTAACATTTCTGGCGCATCAATTTGCGGTTGGGTTACGGGCAATGCATTTAGCAATATGCCGACATCGCATTTTAACGATCTTGTCCAAGCCAATTTGCGCGCTGGAATTTCTATCACA
>JAZGEB010000422.1:0-3885 GCA_036478515.1 Parvularculaceae bacterium
CATATTATCGCCGCGCGGGAATTGCTTGCCGGCGCTGGGCCTATCGGCCGGAAACTTGATTTTTTAACACAAGAATTTAACCGCGAAGCCAATACACTCTGCTCAAAAGCCCAGTCAATTGAATTGCGTCAACTCGGCCTGTCCTTGAAGACCACCATCGACCAGATGCGTGAGCAGATACAGAATATGGAGTAAGCTGAAATATGTCAGACCCAAGCGTCCATAATCCAATTGCCCGGCGGGGCTTGATGTTTGTCGTCTCGAGCCCGTCGGGAGCGGGCAAGACGACTTTATGCAATCGCTTGTTGCGCGGCGATGATTTTGTCAGCCTATCGGTCTCCGCAACGACCCGGCCAAGACGACCGGGTGAAGTTCAAGGGGTGGATTATTTTTTCGTCGATGAATTAGAATTCGACCGTATGCGGCGCGAAAAAGAGTTCCTCGAAAATGCCCAAGTTTTTGAAAATTTTTATGGCACCCCAAGAGTGCCGGTCGAGCGAACCTTAGCGCAGGGTCATGATGTGTTGTTCGACATTGATTGGCAAGGCGCGCAGCAATTAGATGAGGTCGCGCCCCGGGATGTGGTTAAAGTTTTTATTCTCCCCCCCTCAAGGGACGAGTTAGAAAAACGCTTGCAGCGTCGGGGCCAGGATCCGGCCGAAGTGGTTGCCAAGCGCATGGCGCAAGCCGATAGTGAAATGTCGCATTATAATGAGTATGATTACATCATTATCAATCGCGACTTAGAGATTGCCGAAAAATCATTGCGCTCGATCCTCGCCGCCGAGCGCTTAAAGCGCCAACGCCAAACCGGCCTCAGCGATTTTGTCACCAGCGTGATCGAAGGCAGCTAATGGTACTGTTTACTTCAAGCCAAGGTCGACCAACCATTGGTGCAAAAATTCACCGGCTTGGATGTCCGGTTTTCACGGCTGGGTTCGCGGGCGCGTATCTCCGCTGGTTCCCCCTTCACCTCACCAATATGGATCGTTGGGCTGTTTTAAACGGAACAGCTTTTGCTCTCAACCTGAACTCGAAGGATCAAGTCTTATGACCAATCACGCAAGGTGGATTTGCTCACTCTTATTGATCGGTGTTCTTTTGCATACTGGCGCCTCGGCATCTGGCCAAGAGAGCGATCACATGGCCCCGACAGCCCAAGAGATCGATGCGTATATTGAAGATGGAATGACGCAACTAAACGTTCCTGGCGCAGCCGTGGCGCTGTTTGAGGATGGCAAAATCACGCACCAGCGCGGCTTTGGTCGCAGAAACAGCTCGGGCGATCCGGTTACGCTTCAAACGCCGTTTCAAATCGCATCTGTCACTAAGTCGTTCACCTCACTGATTGTCCTCCAGCTCGCCGACGAAGGTCGACTTTCAATAGATGATCCCTTGGTTAACTATATCCCCTACTTTCGAACATCTAATCGCGAAATGTCGAAAGCGATTACGATCCGCCACCTCATGAACCATAGAAGCGGTTTGTCGACGCTTGACGGCAATCGCTATCAGAGAACGAAGTATCGTGGCGCGGACGCAACCGAACGTGCTGTGCGAAAGCTGGCTCGCGTAAATCTAAGAGCAGCACCCGGCGAACAATTTCAATACTCGAATGCGAATTACGCAACGCTTGCCCACTTAATCGAGACTATTGAGCAGATCCCGCACGAAGAGGTGATGGAAGCACGAATATTTTCCAAAATTGGGATGGCAAATACCTATGTCCAAATACCCAACAAACCAACTGCCGAAGAAGCCAAGGGGCATCTTCAATGGTTTGGGGTCCCTCGCGAAGATCACGTTATTGCGGGGAGAATGATGATGGGTGCCGGGGGCATAACAACGAGTGCTGAAGATCTAGCCAAGTATCTGATCGCAATCAGCCAAAACGACCCCCGAATTGTGCCGGCAGCCCTTACTCATTCTTGGGAAAACAACGAACTAGTGTACGAGTTTGGTTGGCAATACGATACTATCGATGGTCGGCGCGTGATATTCCATGACGGTGCAAATCCTGGGTTTCGCGCTTTTGTCATGTATGAACCGGGTGCCAACAAAGGTGCGCTATTTATCAAAAATATGTCCGGCACTCTGGACGGAAACTTACACCTTGGGGCGGTACGCTATGCATTGGGCATGCCCTCAATCGACATCTCACCATCGGATTTTTTTGAAAAATTGCTGTGGGGAACACTCGTATTGACGGTTTTCCTCGCGCTGGCTTGCTTTTTCTCGCTTCGCAGACTGATTAAAAACGCTTACAAGCCTTGGTGGAATTCTAAACCGCTACGTTGGGGGTTGATAATTTTTCCTTCAGCGGTGTTAGTGGCCTTTGCATTTGCGCTTTGGTTTTATGTGCCGCGCACTTTCGGCGTAAACTTCGCATCAGCCAGCCTTTTTAACCCTGATCTGGGTGCGTTATTGCTCGCTCAAGTCTTCATTGCCCTCACATGGGCAAGCGCCCGAACAGTATTTTTAGTAAGGCGGTGCAGAACACATTCGAACAATTGAATTTAAAGTGCTCCAAAAGATGGCGGATCGAAGATTCTTCATATTCCCCAGATCACCATTTTCCAGCTCTGCGAGCGACCTTCATTGGGCCGATGTAATCACGCCTAATGTCGCCTCCGACACCGGAAGCGGTTGTGTCGTCCTTGTTCATTTGATGCGTTATGTTTATTTCTTCAAGCCAATGTCGACCAGTCTTTGATGTAAAAATTCATCGGCATTGATGTCCGGCTGTTGGCTGCCATCTTTGCAACTTTCAATGCAAGCCAGCGTTCGGTCTGATCTTGGGTGAAGGAAAAACGGCATTGAATAGCGCGAGGTGTTGGGGCCGCCACCGTCAATTTGTGGATTGACCACGCGGTGGGTCGTTGCCGGGATCAGATTGTTGGTGATCCGCGCAAGCATATCGCCGGCATCGACAATCACCGCATTAGGCGAGCCTTCGACTGGCAACCATGTGCCATCGCGATCGAGCAGCTCCAGACCAGAAGAGGAGGCTGCGACCAACAAGGTGATCAAATTAATGTCTTCATGAGCCGCGGCGCGGATTGATTTTGGGTCAGCTCCGGGGGCCAGAGGCGGATAATGCAATAGTCGCAATATCGAGTTACCGCCTCCTGCCAAGTCGCGAAAATACGTCGCCGGCACGCCGAGTTTCGGGGTCAGGGCTTCGAGCATGATCTGGCCGGTTTGATCGAGGGCTTGATAGAGGTCTGAAAATACCGGCTTGAAATTCGCGGGCTGGTCAGGCCAGAAATTGTCCGGATAGCTGACCGTCATATCTGCTGGCGCGGTTTCGCGGCCGACATGCCAAAACTCTTTCAAGTCCGGCGCCGGGTTGCCCTTGGCATGTTCCGAGCCAAAGGCGGTGTAACCGCGTTGCCCGGCCTCACCAATATAGTCGCGCTTGATGGCGACATCTTGCGCGAAAAAATCTTCCGATGTGCGATAGGCTTGGGCCAGCAAGTCATCGCTAATGCCATGGTCGCGCAGAATGATGAAGCCAAAATATTTAAAGCCTTCAAACAGCGCATCACTGAATTTGGCTTTGGCGGCAGCATCGCCGGTGATATAATCGGCGAGCTTGAGTTCAGGGACTTTTGTGTAGGTTTTCATGGCTCAACTATATGCCGATTTTTTTAGCTAAAGGCACGTGAAAAATCAGCCTAGCCCGCGTGAAAATATACTTGGCCAAGCCCTTGATAGCGCAAGCTGGTTGAGGCAAGTCTTAGGAAATACGCGCTAAGCGGCAGAAATAAGGGAGATATTACCATGGCTGATCACGGCAAGAATGAATTTTTGAGCAATGAAGCGCTGAAGGCGCGGCGTGATGACGCATTACCGATGGGGCTACCTTCGAAGTCCGGTATTTAT